>NZ_JBTIXF010000008.1:0-156911 GCF_055793945.1 Plantactinospora sp. A48
TTGTGCTGGTGGTTCCTGCGGATGACGGGGGGTGAAAGAGGCTGGGTTCCGAGGGGACAAGAGGCGAGGTTCGGTTTGGACTGCCCCCCCGGCCCCGGCGGCTAGGCCACCGAATGTGTCACCGTGCCGGTGTAGATGCCCGCGATGCTGTCCAGCGGGACGTGGACGATCAGGGTGGGATTCCAGGTGGCGGTGTTGCCGCCGGTTCCTCCGGCGTGGGTGAACGCGGTGAGCGGGGTGGTGCTGTCCAGCGGCTCGGCGTCGGCGGACGTCGCCTGGCCCGGCGTGAAGGTGCCGTCACCGGTGGTTGCCGTCGCCGCCCCCGACCAGTAGTCGATTTCGGCCGGCAGGATGGTCTCCGGCGGGCTGCCGCCACCGGTCTGGAAGACCGTGGAGGTCACCGAGGCCTCCCAGGAGGCGTCCGCCGCGGCCCGGGAGTCGGTGACGGTCACCGCACCCAGTTGGGCGGTGATGTCGTCGCCCGGCGCCCCGGTGCCGAGGTCGGCGGTCGCGGGGGCGTCGATGTCGAGGGTGCCGACGAGTACCTCGAAGGTCACCGTTGTGCTGTCGGTCGTTGCGGCCGTGGCCGGGGCCGCGACGATTCCGATCATCGCGGCCGCGGCGGCGGCCGCGGTACAGATCTTGGCAGTACGCACTGGTGTTACCCCGTTCTCGAAGCTTCGGTCAGGTGGCGCGCAAACACGCCATCGTGCCTCAGCTTATCGGGGCAACAGTGCCTTTAAGGCACGAATCGGACGATGTGCTATTTAGCCCTTCAAAGCGGCTTCGGCCACCGCCAGGAACAGATCGTTCTCGACCTGCGTACCGATGGTGACCCGTACGCCGTCGTTGCCGAACGGCCGGACGATCACCCCGCGCGCCTCGCAGGCCCGGCCGAAGTCCACCGATCGGTCGCCCAGCGGCAGCCAGACGAAGTTGGCCTGACTCTCCGGCACGTCCGGCACCAACTCGCGCAGCGCGGCGGTCACCCGGTCCCGTTCGGCGATCACCAGCGCGCAGCGCCGGCGTACCTCCTCGGCCTGGCCGAGCGCGGCCAGCGCGCCGGCCTGCGCGACGGCGCTGGTGGAGAACGGCGTCACCACCTTGCGGACGGCCGCGGCGACGTCCGGTTGCCCGATCAGGTAGCCGATCCGCAGCCCGGCCAGGCCCCACGCCTTGGACAGGGTGCGCAGCACGACGACGTTGGGCCGGTCGCCGTACTCGACCAGCCCGTCCGGCACCTCCGGGTCGGTGACGAACTCCCGGTACGCCTCGTCCAGCACCACCAGCGTGCTGGCCGGCACCGCGGCCAGGAAGGCGTCCAACTCGGCCCGGCGCAGGCTGGTCCCGGTCGGATTGTTCGGGTTGCAGACCAGCACCAGCCGGGTCCGGTCGGTCACGGCCGCGGCCATGGCCGCCAGGTCGTGCCCGTGCTCGGGCGTGTTCGGGACCCGCACGCTGGTCGCGCCGCTGGTCGCCGCGATGATCGGGTACGCCTCGAAGGACCGCCACGAGTAGACGACCTCGTCGCCGGGCACGCAGGTGGTGCGGACCAGATGTTCGGCCAGCGCGACCGAGCCGCAGCCGGTGGCGATGCGCTGGGCGTCGACGTCGAGCATCCCGGCGAGGGTGTCGCGCAGCGCCACCACCCCCATGTCGGGGTAGCGGTGTGCGGTGGCGGCGGCCTCGGCCACGGCCTCGACCACGCCGGGCAGCGGGCCGTACGGCACCTCGTTGCTGGCCAGCTTCACCGCCTCCGGCAGACCCAGTTCCCGGGCCAGGTCGGCCGGGCTGCGACCGGGCACGTAGTTCGGCAGGGCGTCCAGGTCGGCGCGGGTGAGCCGGACGACTGGCGTGGACTCGCCGGGGGTGGTCATTCGGAACCTCCTGGGGGACTGGTGCCTGCACCGCTCGGTGCGGGGGTGACCGCGCGCGGGATCCGTACCACGACGGTCTGCGCCGCCTTGTCGTGCAACGCCTGTCGGAGCGGCTGGTCGAACACGGGATAGAGACTGTCGATGAACTGGATGACGAAACCGATGCAACAGACCCACAGGAAGACCGGGATACCGCCGAGGACGTTCCACCGGCGCATCGAGCGGCCGAAGGTGAGCCCCGGATCGGCGCCCAGCGAGACGACCCGGACGCCCATCACCCGCTTGCCGAAGGTCTGGCCGGTGGTGGCCAACGCCGGTACCTCGTACGCGAACCAGAGCGCCACCAGGATCAGCAGGATGGCGATCTGGAGCCCGGCGGCCTGCTCGCCGGCCTGCGGCAGGTTTTCCGTGGACGAGTCACCGGCCAGCGACCGCCGGAAGATCTCCCGGTAGACCGGCGCGACCTCCTGGACGTACCGCCAGATGAACCAGCCGTTGACGAAGAGGTTGAGCAGCAGGAGGGCGCCGATGTCGATGAGGCGGGCGGCGAGCCGCCGGCCGAGCGCGGCCAGCGCCAGGCCGTGTGGCCGGGGCTCGGGCAACCGGAATCCGGGCGGGACGGGACTCCCGGTCCAACCGGGCGGTGGTCCGCCGGTCCAGCCGGGCGGTGGTCCACCGGTCCAGCCGGGCGGTGGTCCACCGGTCGGTCCGCCGGTCCAGCCGGGGGGCGGTCCGCCGGTCCAACCGGGGGGCGGTCCACCGGGTGGTGGGCCGGTCCAGCCCGGCGGTGGTCCACCGGTCCAACCCGGTGGCGGTCCACCGGTCCAGCCCGGCGGTCCACCCGTCGTGGGCTGGCCGGTCGAGCCGGTCGGCTCGGAACCCGGCGCGGTCGGGACACCGGCCGGTCCGCCGGCGGTGGCCGGGGGTTCCGGCTGGGGTTCGGGTTCGGCGGGCGGGCCCGGGGGAGGGGTGGCGTCCGCGGGCAGCGGCTCGCCGAGCCAGCCCTCGCCGTCCCAGTAACGCTGGGTGGTCGGCTCGGCCGGATCGCGGTACCAGCCCGGTTGCACCGTCACGGCGCGGACCTCGACATTCTCACGCTGGCACCCTATCCGCGCCACCCGTCGAGCGGTTGGTGCGGCGTCCCATGTCCATCCGTACCCACCGGTCGGCGACTCGTGACGGCCGCGAACCGGTGGGTACGTCGACGGTCGTCACCGACCGCCGGGCCGACGTACGGGCTCGTCACAGGTTGCCGCGGGCCTCCTGCTCGCGCTCGATGGCCTGGAACAGCGCCTTGAAGTTGCCCTTGCCGAAGCCCAGCGAACCGTGCCGCTCGATCAGCTCGAAGAACACCGTCGGCCGGTCCTGCACGGGCTTCGTGAAGATCTGGAGCAGGTAGCCGTCCTCGTCCCGGTCCACCAGGATCTTGCGGGACTTCAGCTCCTCGACCGGCACCCGGACCTTGCCGATCCGGCCCCGCAGTTCCGGGTCGTCGTAGTAGGAGTCCGGAGTGTCCAGGAACTCGACACCGGCCGCCCGCATCGCGTCGACGGTGGCGATGATGTCGTTGGTCGCCACCGCGATGTGCTGGGCACCCGGACCCTGGTAGAACTCCAGGTACTCGTCGATCTGCGACTTCCTGCGGGCGATCGCCGGCTCGTTCAGCGGGAACTTGACCTTCCGGCTGCCGTTCGCCACGACCTTGGACATCAGCGCGGAGTAATCGGTGGCGATGTCGTCACCGACGAACTCGGCCATGTTGGTGAAGCCCATGACCCGCCGGTAGAACTCGACCCACTCGTCCATCCGGCCCAGCTCGACGTTGCCGACCACATGGTCGATGGCCTGGAAGAACCGCTTCGGCTGGATCCCGGCGGAGATCATCGGTTGGCGGTCCACGATCGGGCCCCGCGCCACGAAACCGGGCAGGAACGGGCCGGTGTACCGGGACCGGTCGATCAGGGTGTGCCGGGTGTCGCCGTACGTGGCGATGGCCGCCATCCGGACCGTACCGTGCTCGTCGCTGACGTCGTGCGGCTCGGTCAGGCCGGTCGCGCCCTGCGCCGTGGCGTGCGCGTACGCGGCGTCCACGTCCGGCACCTCGAGCGCGATGTCGTCCACACCGTCGCTGTGCCGGGCCACGTGTTCGGCGCCCGGGGCGTCCGGTCGGACCACACCGGTGACCAGGAACCGGGCCGAGCCGCTGGTCAGCACGTACTCGGCGTGGTCGCGGTAGCCCTGCTCCGGCCCCCGGTACGCCACGCAGGTCATCCCGAAGGCGGTGGAGTAGTAGTGGGCGGCCTGCTTGGCGTTCCCGACCAGGAAGCGCACGTGGTCGAGGCCCCGGACCGGGAACGGGTCGTGCGTGATGTCGTGGCCGACGGCGCCGACAAGTTCGTCGACATCCACCTCGTCGCCCGCTCCGCCGACTGTCGGCCGATCGATCGCCTGGGTCATCGCGACTCCCTCCGATTGGCGCCCGCTTCGTGGGCGGCGTCCTGGGGCGAGAATCGCGGGTGCCGGACGCCTGGGCAACCGTCGGCTGATCTGGTGGTCATGTTGCACATTCCGTATGGTGATCCGGCATGACTGCTGTACAGATTGACCAGCTCGATCCGCTAGATGTCCGTCTCGTCGATCTGCTCGCGGCGGAACCCCGGATCGGGGTGCTGGAGTGTTCCCGGCGACTCGGCGTGGCCCGCGGCACGGTGCAGGCCCGGCTGGACAAGCTGCTGGCCCGGGGCGTGATCCGGGGATTCGGCCCGGAGATCGCCCCCGCCGCGATCGGGTTCGCGGTCACCTCGTTCGTCACCCTGGAGATCAGCCAGCGGCACGGTCACGAGGCGGTCACCCGGCACCTGGCCCGGATCCCCGAGGTGCTGGAGGCGCACACCATCACCGGCGCGAGCGACCTGTTGTGCCGGATCGTGGCCCGGTCCAACACCGACCTGCAACGGGTCATCGACCAGGTCGTGTCGTACGAGGGCATCACCCGGTCGTCGAGCCTGATCGCGCTGGCCGAACAGATCCCGTACCGCACCCTGCCGTTGGTCCGCTCGGCCGGCGCGGTAACGCCCTGACCTACCCGCACAGGGTTTCCGCCGACCTCGCCCACGTCGGGATCAAGCCTGACCGCCCAGAGTGGGCGAGGTCGGCGGAAACCCGGCCGGCGGAACCCAGAGACCCCTGGCCGCCGGGAAACAAGCGCGACACGCCCAGGTGGTTCCACGGATGTTGGTGAACTTGGCTACGGTGATCCGGTGGCGAAGGGGAACGGCCCTTGCGTGAAGTGCTGGCTGGCCTTCGCGTTGGTGGCGATCGTCATCCTGGCCGCCACCGGGGTGTGGAATCCGTTCCCCCAGATCTGGAGCTGGGCCAGCTCCGGCCGGTCGCTCTCCGACCCGGCGCCGGCCTGGCAGCAGCAGGTCGGCGGCACTCCGACCAGCGCGACCATCGCGGGCGACGCCCTCGTCGTCGAGGAACGCACCGTGGTCGAGGCGCGCAGCCTGGCCACCGGGGTCCAGCTCTGGCAGCGTAAGGCCGACTGGGCCGCGGTGGCCGGTGAGGGTCCGGACGCCGTGATCGCCGTCGGCAAGCTGCTGACCAAGGGGTACGACCTGCTCGACCCGACCAGCGGCGCGGTCCGGCGCAAGGACACCTCCGCGGTGGCCGTCTGGGCGTACCGCAACGCGCTGCTGGACGCCCGGTGCAGCAGTTCCACGGACTGCACGCTCACCGCCTGGGACCCGCGGGGCAGCACCCCGCTGTGGAGCACCTACGTGCCGGGCGTCAGCACCGGCCTCACCGCGGACAGCCCGAAGGGCCTGACTCCCCGGCCGGTCAACGCCCGACAGGTGGACGACCACGCCGCCGGGCCGCAGCTGATGCCGGCCCTGCTCGGCCTGCCGGTGGACGGCCGGATGGTCGTGGTGGACACGGCCACCGGCAGGACGGTGCAGGACACCAAGCCGTCCCAGGAGGACCGGATGGTCGTGGTCGGCGGTCGGGTGTTGCGGGTGCAGGCCCGCTCGGCGGACGGCACCTGCTATTTCACCGTGACCGCCACCGACCCGGCCACCGGTCAACAGGTGTGGCAGCGGACCGGCCTCAACCTGCGGACCGCCGACGGCGCCGGCTGTGCCCAGCGGGAGAACCCGCAGGGCGGCCAGAACGTCATCGTCGGGGTTTCCGGCGACGCCCGCGAAACGGTCCTCGACGCGTACGACGGACGGCAGCTCTGGACCGGGGCGGCCGGGGAGAAGCTGCTCGCGGTCGACGACCGGTACGCTCTCGCCCGGTCCGCGGACCGGGCCTCGGTAAACGCGCACGAGCTGGCCTTCTCGTCCGTCAAGTGGACCCGACAGGTGAACCCGAAGGGCTCGGTCGCGCTGACCCCGTACGCCACGGTCGTCGTCGACGAGGACCCGGACCGGATCATCGCGCTCGACCCGGGGACCGGCCGGGAGCTGGTCAACGTGCATTCGACGGCGAAGGTGCTCGCCGTCGGACCGGCCGGGATGGTGATCAGCGACGGCCGGGACATCGGCTACCTCCGGTTCGGCGCGGTGCAGGGAGCGCCCGGACCTGGCGCCGGCGGTCCGGTCGGCAATCCACCCGCGGGCGGCCAGCCGAGTCCGGCCGGATCGAGTTGCGGCGGCCCGAAGAACGAGATCTGCCGACCCTCCTGACCGGGGTGTCACGGCCGCGTCGGCGAGATCCGTCACCGCCCTCCTGACCGGGGTGCCGCGGCCGCCGTCCTGCGAGATCCGTCACCACCCTGACCTGGAGTGTCGCGGTCGCCACCCGTCGGTTGTCACCGATCGACCGGCCTGGCCTAGGCTTGCCCCTCATGAGCAGTGCCGCCGACTTCTCCTACGCGCCCCTGCTGCCGGTGGGGCCGGACCGGACCGATTACCGCCTCGTCACGGACGAGGGCGTGGACGTCGTACACGGGCCGGGAGGCCGGCGGTTCCTCACGGTGGAACCCGCCGCGCTCACGGCGCTGACCGCCGAGGCGATGCACGACATCGCGCACTTCCTCCGCCCCGCCCACCTGGCCCAGCTCCGGTCGATAATCGACGACCCGGCGGCCTCGCCGAACGATCGGTTCGTCGCCCTCGACCTGCTCCGGAATGCCAACATCGCGGCCGGTGGAGTGCTGCCGATGTGCCAGGACACCGGCACCGCGATCGTGATGGCCAAGCGTGGGCGGCACGTGCTCACCGACGGGTCCGACGCCGAGGCCATCGCCCGGGGCGTCTACCAGGCGTACACCCGGTTGAACCTGCGGTATTCGCAGCTCGCGCCGCTGACGATGTGGGACGAGCGCAACACCGGGACGAACCTGCCGGCCCAGATCGACCTGTACGCGGAGGACCCGGACGGGCATCCGGACGCGTACAAGTTTCTCTTCATGGCCAAGGGCGGCGGTTCGGCCAACAAGTCCTACCTGTACCAGGAGACGAAGGCGCTGTTGAATCCAACCCGGATGATGCAGTTCCTGGAGGAGAAGCTCCGGCTGATCGGCACGGCCGCCTGCCCGCCGTACCACCTGGCCATCGTCATCGGCGGCACGTCGGCCGAGTACGCGCTCAAGACCGCCAAGTACGCCAGCGCCAAGTACCTCGATGACCTGCCCACCGCCGGTTCGATGACCGGGCACGGGTTCCGGGACCTGGAGCTGGAGGCCGAGGTACTGGAGCTGACCCGGCAGTTCGGCATCGGGGCGCAGTTCGGTGGTCGGTACTTCTGCCACGACGTGCGCGTGGTGCGGCTGCCGCGGCACGGGGCGTCCTGCCCGGTGGCCATCGCGGTCTCCTGCTCGGCCGACCGGCAGGCGGTAGCGAAGATCACCCCGTCCGGGGTCTGGCTCGAACGGCTGGAGACCGACCCGGCGCGCTTCCTGCCGGACATCACCGACGGGCAGCTCGACGCCGGTTCGGAGGTGGTCCGCGTCGACCTCAACCGGCCGATGGCCGAGATCCGGGCCGAACTGTCCAAGTACCCGGTGCAGACCCGGCTGTCGCTGACCGGGTCGCTGGTGGTGGCCCGGGACATCGCGCACGCGAAGATCGCCGAGCGGCTGGACGCCGGTGAGCCGATGCCGGAGTACCTGCGGGACCACGCGGTCTACTACGCCGGGCCGGCGAAGACCCCCGAGGGGTACGCCTCCGGCTCGTTCGGGCCGACCACGGCCGGCCGGATGGACGCCTACGTGCAGAAGTTCCAGGCCGCCGGCGGGTCGTACGTGATGCTGGCCAAGGGCAACCGGTCGGCCCAGGTGACCCGGTCCTGCGCCGAGTACGGCGGGTTCTACCTGGGGTCGATCGGCGGTCCGGCGGCCCGGCTGGCCCAGGACTGCATCAAGCACGTCGAGGTGCTCGAATACCCCGAGCTGGGGATGGAAGCGGTCTGGAAGATCGAGGTCGAGGACTTCCCGGCCTTCATCGTGGTGGACGACAAGGGCAACGACTTCTTCGCCGAGGTCACCAAGCCGGTCCTCACCGTCGGCCGCCGCTGACCGGCCCGTTAAGAAGGGCCCCCTGCTATACAAAAAGCGATAACAGGGGGCCCTTCCTTTCGTCAGCTCAGGGAGCAGTAGCCGGCGAGCGGCGTGACCCAGCCGGAGATCTCGCTCTCCAGCTTGTCCAGGTCCTTGACGGTCTTCATCTTGTCGAAGAACGCCTTGTTGTCGGCGCTCGTGGCGATGTTGTCGGCGGCCTCCGCGCCGGCGGCCTTGAACTCGGGATCCTGCGCCTTCGCGGTCTTGGTCCGGACCGTGGTGGCCAGACTGTCGGCCTTCTTCTGGGCGTTGGTCCGGGCCTTGTCGGCCAGCGCCTTGTTGCCCGCCTGGCGGTAGCCGATCATCTTGCCGAGTTCGGTGCCGAAGCTCTTGAGCCCGGTGTCCAGCGACTTCTCGAGGTCCTTGCAGACCTTCTCGGTGTCCGCCGTGTAGTCGGACGGGCTCGGTGCGGCGCTGGTTGGCGCGGCCGAGGTCGTCGCCGAGCTCGGCGCGGCGGCCGTGTCGTCCTTCTGGCCGCCACACGCGGCGGTGCCGATCAGGACGCCGGCCAGGGTGATCGCCAGAGTGGCGCGTCGCATCAGTAGGTCCCCGTTCACAGTCTGATAGGTGAATGTGTGCCGAGGCACCGTACGGGCACCGAAGCCTTGCCGTCCACCCGCTAATCGGCCGGCCCTCGCGGACATTCGTGCTGACGGGCATCCCAGCTCGGCACTCTGCACGTCCAGCGCGATCCAGGGATGGCGGCCGATCGAGCAACGTTTCCAGAGCCCGGACAGGTGTTCCTGGCAGGGTTCTCGCTGTTCTCGCGGCTCGCCTGCGGTGAACCACCGACCCGTCGGATCCGCGCTCGCCTGCGGGTCGACCGCGACCGGGGCAGGATGGAGGGCGTGACGACTCCAGAGGCTGCCGGATTCCGGATCGAACGCGACACCATGGGCGAGGTCGAGGTGCCGGTCGACGCGCTGTGGCGGGCCCAGACCCAGCGCGCGGTGCGGAACTTTCCGATCTCGGGCCGTGGGTTGGAACCGGCGCACATCCGCGCGCTCGCTCAGATCAAGGGTGCGGCCGCACAGGTCAACGCCGAGTTGGGGGTGGTGGACCCCGAGGTGGCCGCGGCGATCGCGACGGCCGCGGCGCACGTCGCCGACGGCGGCTACGACGACCAGTTCCCGATCGACGTTTTCCAGACCGGCTCGGGCACCTCGTCGAACATGAACACGAACGAGGTCATCGCCACGCTCGCGGCCCGGGAACTGGGTCGCGAGGTGCATCCGAACGACCAGGTCAACGCGTCGCAGTCCAGTAACGACGTCTTCCCGTCCGCGATCCACCTGGCGGCCACGTACGCGGTCGTCCACGATCTGCTGCCGGCCCTGGAACACCTGGCCGGCGCGCTGGAGGGCAAGGCGGAGGAGTTCGACACCGTGGTGAAGGCCGGCCGGACCCACCTGATGGACGCCACGCCCGTCACGCTCGGTCAGGAATTCTCCGGGTACGCGGCGCAGGTGCGGTACGGCGTCGAGCGGATCCAGGGCGTGCTGCCCCGGCTGGCCGAGCTGCCGCTGGGCGGCACCGCCGTCGGCACCGGGATCAACACCCCGCTCGGCTTCGCGGCGCGGGTGATCGAGAGGCTTCGGGAGCAGACCGGCCTGCCGGTCACCGAGGCGCGCAACCACTTCGAGGCCCAGGGAGCGCGTGATGCCCTGGTTGAGACGTCTGGCCAGCTCAAGACCGTAGCCGTGGGCCTTTACAAGATCGCGAACGACATCCGCTGGATGGGCTCGGGCCCCCGGGCCGGCCTGCGGGAGTTGCGGATTCCGGACCTCCAGCCCGGTTCCTCGATCATGCCGGGCAAGGTGAATCCGGTGGTCCCGGAGGCGGTCCGCCAGGTGTGCGCCCAGGTGATCGGCAACGACGCGGCGGTGACGTTCGCCGGCAGTCAGGGCGACTTCGAGCTGAACGTCATGCTCCCGGTGATGGCCCGCAACCTGCTGGAGTCGATCCGGTTGCTGGCCGCCGTCGCCCGGTTGCTGGCCGACCGCTGCGTGGTCGACCTCGCCGCGAACGCGGAGGTCTGCCTGGCGTACGCGGAGGGTTCGCCGTCGATCGTCACGCCGCTCAACCGCCAGTTGGGGTACGACGAGGCCGCCTCGATCGCCAAGGAGGCCCTGGCCCGGCAGGTGACCATCCGTGAGGTGGTGGTCGGCCGTGGGCACATCGACTCGGGCAAACTGACCGAGGAGCAGCTCGACGAGGCTCTTGACGTGCTCCGGATGACCCACCCCTGACGCCGCGCCCCGCTCGAATGTGAATCTTGGACGTGAACCGTTCGCAGGGCGGTTCACGTCCAGGATTCACCCTGGGCTCGTGGGTGGATTGTTCCATTTGTCCGTATAGCCGTTTGTGTCGCTACACTCCGGTGTAGTCGTTTCCGACCGATCCCGCAGACGACGAAATAGCGCTGTAATGATTACGGATAGTCACCTCTGCTGATCGGGCTCGGTCAGGCGACAACGCGGTCTTCGAGCGACCGAGCCTCGCGGGAGACGGAGCGGGCCCATGTCCGAGAAGCTGATCGGTAACCCGGAACTCCAGCCGCCAGCGGTCGGCCGCCCGCCGCCGGCACCGGCGGGCCAGCGCGCGCCGCTGACCTCGACCGACCTGACCGCACCGCTTGCACCGACGGGCCGGAGTGCGCCACCGGCCCCGACGGGTCTGTCCGCGACGCCGGTACCCGGCTCGCCCAGTCAGCCGCCGGCGATCATGCTGGCCTGGACGGACAACGTCACCGGGTCGGCGGCCACGGTGATCCGGCTGCAACGTGCGGCGGATCGTGGCTTCACCACGGGGGTGGTCGAACTGGCCACGCTGTCGAGCACGACCACGTACACCGATGCTCCGGTGATCGCCGGTGAGACCCGGCACTACCGGGTCCGGGCCGAGGGCCCGACCGGTTGTTCGGCGTGGTCCGACGTGGCCTCGGCGAAGGCGTTGCTGCCGCCGCCGGCCGGGCTGCTGGCGACGGTCGCCCCGAGCGGTCCGCTGCGGGTGGAGCTGTCCTGGCGCAACCACTCGTACGCGACGGGCATCCAGCTCCAGCGGGCGACGAACCCGACCTTCACCGCCGGGCTGGTGACGCTGTCCCTCCCGCTGACGACCGGCTGGGTGGACGCCACGGTCGCCGTCGACACCACGTACTACCACCGGGTCCGTACCCAGTTCCTCGGCGCGACGTCCGCCTGGTCGAACGTGGCGACGGTGACCATGCCACGGGTCCCGGATCCACCGGTCGGGCTGGTCGCCCGGGCGGTCGCCGATCGTGGTGGCGCCGCCACCGTCACGATCAGCTGGTCCAAGGACGTGGGTAGCGTCGTCACCGGATGGCTGCTGCACCGGGCGACCGATCCGGACTTCCAGACCGACCTGGTCACCGTCGCCGTGCCTGGTCCGCGCCGCGCGTTCACCGATGCCGGGCGGCGCTCGACGACGTACCACTATCGGCTCCGGGCGGCCAACCAGTCCGGCACGTCGGCGTTCTGCCGGCCGATCGAGGTCCGGACACCCTAGGGATGTCCCGTGCGGGCGGCTCCGGCTCCGGTGCCCTCAGCCGAGGGCGCGAGCGACGGCGTCCGCCGCGGCCAGCACCTGATCACCGACCGTGGTGGGATCCAGCGGGGCGAGAGCGACCACCCCCACGCTGGCCTCCAGGCCCGGCACGCCGAGCACCGGCGCCGCCACCCCGTACGCCCCGGGTTGCAGCTCGCCGCTCGTGGTGACCGGCCGGGACAGTCCGGCCCGGCCGGCCAGGATCGCCTGGCCGGCCGCGCCCCGGTCCAGCGGGTGCCGCGAGCCGGTGCGGTAGGCGACGTGGAACGCCGTCCAGGTGGGCTCGACCACGGCCAGCGCGACGCCTTCGCCGCCCTCGACCACGGTCAGGTGCGCGGTCGCGCCGGCCCGCTCGGCCAGGCGGCGCAGCGCCGGCAGCGCGCCCTCGGCGAGCAGTGGCTGCGCCCGGCGGGCCAGCTGGAGGATCCCCACCCCCAGCCGGAGCCGCCCGGTCGGGTCCCGGCGGACCATCCCGTGCTCGGTCAGCGCACCGACCAGGCGGTAGACCACCGCCCGCCCGACCCCGAGCCGCGCCGCCGCCTCGGTGACGGTGAGCCCGGCCGGGGTCTCCGCGACCAGGTGCAACAGCCGCAACCCACGGTCGAGGGTCTGCGCCGACTCGCCGCGCGGGGCCGCCTTCTCCATCCCCGCAGGGTACGGCCGGCGCTCGCCTCGGCTCACCGCGCCGTGACGGTGGCGGCTACCCTTGTCGGGTGACGCTACGCCTGTATGACACCGCCGCCAGATCGGTGCGGGACTTTGTCCCGCGGGAAGCCGGCAAGGTGGGGGTCTACCTGTGTGGTCTCACCCTGCAAGCACCGGCACATATCGGTCATCTTCGTTCCGGGGTCAACTATGACGTGCTCCGGCGCTGGCTGACGCGCTCGGGGTACCAGGTCCGGTTCGTCCGCAACCTCACCGACATCGACGACAAGATCCTGGTCAAGGCGGTGGAGCAGGGTCGCCCGTTCTGGTCGATCGCGTACACCAACGAGCTGATCCTGGCCGCCGACTACCGGGCGCTCAACGTGCTGCCCCCGACGTACGAGCCTCGGGCGACCGGGCACATCCCGGAGATGCACGAGCTGATCGCCGAGCTGATCGCGGCCGGCCACGCCTATCCGGCCGGTGACGACTCGGGCGACGTCTACTTTGACGTGGCGTCCTTCCCGGCGTACGGATCGCTCTCCGGCCAGCAGCCGGACGCGATGCTGGCCGATGACGACGCGCCGGCCCGGGCCAAGCGCGACCCCCGGGACTTCGCCCTGTGGAAGGGCGTCAAGCCGGAGGAGCCGGCCGACGCGTACTGGCCGTCGCCCTGGGGTCGCGGTCGGCCCGGCTGGCACATCGAGTGCTCGGCGATGTGCCGGCGCTACCTGGGCGACGAGTTCGACATCCACGGCGGCGGGCTCGACCTGATCTTCCCGCACCACGAGAACGAGATCGCCCAGTCGAACGCCGCCGGGCTGCCGTTCGCCCGCTACTGGGTCCACCACGGCCTGCTCAGCCTGGCCGGCGTGAAGATGGGCAAGTCGGCGGGCAACGCGCTCGACCTCGCGTACGTCGCCGCGCTCGGGGTCCGCCCGATCGAGCTGCGCTACTACATCGTGTCGGCGCACTACCGGTCCCGGATCGACTACACCGAGGAGGCGCTGCGCGAGTCGGCGGTGGCCTTCCGGCGGGTCGAGGGCTTCGTCCAGCGCGCCGCCGAGCGGGTGGGCGCGGGGATGCCCGGCGAGTTGCCGGCGCCGTTCGTGGCGGCGATGGATGACGATCTGAACACCTCGGCCGCGCTCGCCGTGCTGCACGAGGTGCTGCGGGACGGGAACTCGGCCCTGACCGCCGGAGACGATGCCGGCGCGCGGACCGCGTTGGCCACCACCCGGGCGATGCTGGACATCCTCGGTCTCGACCCGCTCGACCCGGCCTGGACCGGTGACCAGCGGGCGGACGACCTGCACGGTGTGGTGGACTCGCTGGTGGCGTTGGCACTGGAGCAGCGGGCGCAGGCTCGGGCTCGGAAGGACTGGCCGGCCGCGGACGCGGTGCGGGACCAGCTCAAGCAGGCCGGTGTGGTGGTGGAGGACACCCCGCAGGGGCCTCGATGGACGATCGGAGAACGGGACTGATGGCCGGCAACTCGCAGCGCCGCGGCCGGCGACTGACACCGAAGCAGGGCGCCCGCAAGGGGTCCGGCGGCAAGAACCGGGACTCGCTGGCGGGCCGGGGCCGTACCCTGCCCGCGGACGAACGGCCCTGGCACAAGGGCTACTCGGGGACGGAGAAGCTGCCCGAGCGCACCGCCTGGAAGCAGGAGAAGGAGCGCCGGGCGGCCGCCGAGGAGGGACGGAGTCCCAAGATCGGCAAACCCGGCAGCAAGGACACCACCTGGGGCCGGGGTGGCGGACGGGGTGTGGCCGGTGGGCGCACCGCCGCCCGGGGCGCGGCCGGCGCCGGCCGGGGCACCCCGACCCGGTCCGGTCCACGGGTGGCACCGGGCCGGCGTTCCAACCCCGCGAAGGACACCCCCGAACTGCTCCTCGGCCGCAATCCCGTGCTGGAGGCGCTGCGCACCCAGGTGCCGGCGACCGCGCTGTACGTCGCGCAGGGCATCGAGATCGACGACCGGATCAACGAGATCGTGCGCACGGCGGCCGACCGTGGCATGGCGATCCTGGAGATCAGCCGGGCCGAGTTGGACCGGATGACCGGCGGGGTGCTGCACCAGGGCGTCGGCCTCCAGGTGCCGCCGTTCGCGTACCTGCCGCTCGACGACCTGCTGGCCGCGGCGCTGGAGCAGACCGCACCGCTGCTGGTGGCGCTGGACGGGGTGACCGACCCACGGAATCTGGGCGCGGTGCTGCGGTCGGCCGCGGCGTTCGGCGCGCAGGGCGTCTTCGTGCCCGAGCGCCGGGCGGCTGGCATCACGGCGACCGCCTGGCGCACCAGCGCCGGGGCCGCCGCGCGGGTGCCGGTCAGCCAGGTGACCAACCTCACCCGCTCGCTCAAGGCGTGCCAGCAGGCCGGCTTCACGGTCGTCGGGTTGGACGCCGACGGCGAAACCAGCCTGTACGACCTGGAGGCCGCCGTCGGCCCGCTGGTGGTGGTGGTCGGTTCCGAGGGCCGGGGGCTGTCCCGGCTGGTCGGTGAGACCTGCGACCTGCTGGTGGGGATCCCGATGGTCTCCGAGGTGGAGTCGCTGAACGCCAGCGTGGCCGCCGCGGTGACGCTCGCCGAGATCGCCCGCCGCCGCGCCGAGCTGTAGGTGTAAGGAAGGGCCCCCTCTTATCGTTTCCGGTATAGGAAGGGGCCCCTGTTGACGGCGTCGTTCCGTCGCGCCCGAGCGCGGCTCCGTCGTGCGCAGGCAACGCGGATCGTCGGGTTCGACGTACCGGAAAGGGGCGGCCCGCGTGGTGCGGACCGCCCCTTTCCGATGTTGCTGGTGGCGTCAGATGCGGACGCCGCTCACCGCGTGGAAGGCGTGGTTCTGGCCGGTGCGGGGCTTGACGTACACGGTGTCACCCATGTTCGGCATGGTGCGCCGGTCGGTCCGGACCACGAACCGCTCCGAGGAGCCGTTGATGTCGGCGTGGCCGTAGACGTTGGCGTCCGAGCCGAGGTCCTCGACCAGTTCGACGATCATCGGCATGCCCTGGTCGGCGGCGCCGACCAGGTCGACGTCCTCCGGCCGGAAGCCGACGGTCACGGTGCCGGTGCCACCCTCGCCGCGCGCCGCCTGAACCTGCTCGCGGGTCAGCGGCACGTGCAGACCGGACAGGTCGGCGCCGGACTCGGTCAGCGGCACGGTCTTGATGTTCATCGCGGGGGAGCCGATGAAGCCCGCCACGAAGACGTTCGCCGGGGTGTCGTAGAGCGCCCGCGGCGTGTCCACCTGCTGGAGTACGCCGTCGAGCAGCACCGCGACCCGGTGGCCCATGGTCATGGCCTCGACCTGGTCGTGCGTCACGTAGACGGTGGTGATGCCGAGCTTGGCCTGCAGGCTCGCGATCTGGGTACGCGTCTGGACCCGCAGCTTGGCGTCGAGGTTCGACAGCGGCTCGTCCATGAGGAAGACCTGCGGCTCCCGGACGATCGCGCGGCCCATCGCGACCCGCTGCCGCTGGCCACCGGAGAGCGCCTTGGGCTTCCGGTTGAGGTAGTCGTCCAGCTGGAGCAGCGCCGCTGCCTCCTTGACCCGCCGGTCGATCTCGGTCTTCGGGGTCTTGCGCAGCTTGAGCGCGAAGGCCATGTTCTCGTAGACCGTCATGTGCGGGTAGAGCGCGTAGTTCTGGAAGACCATCGCGATGTCGCGGGCCTTCGGGGGCAGGTGGGTGACGTCCCGGCTGTCGATGTAGATCGAGCCGTCGTCGACGTCCTCCAGGCCAGCGAGCATCCGCAGGCTGGTCGACTTCCCACAACCGGACGGGCCGACGAGGACGAGGAACTCGCCGTCGCCGATCTCCAGGTCGAGGTGGTCGACCGCGGGACGCTCGGTACCCGGATAGATCCGGGTGGCCTTCTGGTACGAGACGGTAGCCATGGTGCGGCGCTTCCTTTCACCGGCAGGAACGTGCCGGACGATCCGAGTGAAGGAGCGACCAGGGCGGCTGCCCCGGTCAACGGTCGGCCCGCTCGCGGTCGGGGAGAGCCGGCGGGTGTCGTCCGTGTCACTGCACCGTAAACGGTTTCCCGTTTGCTGCCAAGGTGCTCCCACGGCGGTGTGACGAGCCCAAGACACGGCTGCCTCCGGCATAACGGGCAGGCACCTACTGTCGGGCATCAATCGGTCGGAGTACGGTTCCGCTGCGTGGACCGGTCAGCTACCGGGAAGAATGTCCCTGGTCGATCGGCCCATGGATGCCCTCCGAAGCGCAGATGTGTGGCTATGCTGGCCTCGAAACAGCGCCCCTGTAGCTCAGTTGGCCAGAGCACTCGCCTTGTAAGCGAGATGTCGCCGGTTCGATCCCGGCCGGGGGCTCCAAGCACCATAAGGGGTTTCCGCGCGGAAGCCGCCGCGAGACCGTCGGTTGACAGCAGCGCTGACAGAGCGACCGGCTCATGACAGCCGCCCGTCGAGCTTGCCCAGCGCCTGGCGCGTGGCGTCAAGGTTCGCGTGAGCGTCGACCTCGAGTGTGATCTTCACATCGGCGTGCCGAGCGATGGCCTGGACGGCATGCGGCGGAACGCCCAACTCCATCAGCGGCGATACGACGATGTGTCGTAGATCATGCAGGCGGACACACTGCGGGCACTGCACCCGGATGGACCTCGTCGGCAACTCCACCCCAGGTGCCATCGGGCAGCGGCAGAACCGAAGCGGTCGCCGTGCCCGCGTGACGATCAACCATCATCGGGTGCCTGCCTGCCTGCCTGCCTGCCTGGCTGCCTGCCTGCCGGCCGGCTTGGCGAGGCGGGTCGGCCCGGTAAGCCCACGAACGGCTCCCCTGCGGTAACAAGGGAGCCGTCCCTGTCCGAGGGTCGCAAGTGAGACACCGCTCTTCCTCTGACAAGGGCAACGAGGCAGACCGAAATCCGCAACGTGCAAGTTCCATACGGCGGAATGCCTCAGATGTGAAACTGTGATCGTTATACCCCGCAACCCCCTCTCCCTGATGGTCGTTTCCACCGTGGAACCTTGCGCTCGGTGTCCTCTGCGGCGGTAACCAAAGTGGACACTCATGACCGGGTCGGGGTCCGAACTGTCCGAGTAGCAAGCGTTTGCCGCTTCGATGGCGGCCAACAGAGACACGAGGGGGAGGGGTATGTCAGAACGCCCTTCTGATCCGCCAACCAGCGACGACGACCCAGGTCATCTCATCTCCGTACGCGGGTTCATCATCGTCGCCATCGCCTTCACGGTAGGACTACTCGCAGGAGCGGTCAGCTACGCGAACATCGAGCCACGAGCGGGCACCGGACTCGGAGCCGCCGGCGGTCTCGTCATGTTGACCATGACCAGCCTCACCGTTGCGTCCAGCCTGCACAAGCTCCTACCGAAGCGATAGAAGCGGTTGGCACCCGGGGGACCCGCACGCGCCACAGCGGGTCCCCCATGCTCAGATCAGGGCCAACGGCGTCTGGCCGCCAGCGGCGGTGA
The DNA here is from genome assembly GCF_055793945.1 of Plantactinospora sp. A48. Taxonomy (NCBI): domain Bacteria; kingdom Bacillati; phylum Actinomycetota; class Actinomycetes; order Micromonosporales; family Micromonosporaceae; genus Plantactinospora; species Plantactinospora sp. A48. The sequence continues at coordinate 18,104 of NZ_JBTIXF010000008.1, forward strand.
CAGCAACCGACCGAGACGAGGGCAGCCATCAGCGACTCGAAGCGGATTACGGCCCAGGACCGTGGAGTTGACGAACGAGGGCGGGCGGGGCGCACCGAGCTTGTAAGCGAGATGTCGCCGGTTCGATCCCCGGCCGAGGGCTCCAGGAACCGCCGAGACCTTCGTCGCGGCGCTCCGTCGCCGGGTCGGCCGGACTGGGCGTCGCGGCCGGGCCGGGTGGCGCCGCCGGGTCAGCCGGGCCGGGCGTCGTCGCGGCGCAGGTGCGACCAGCGGTCGCCGGGCACTGCCGGTTCCTGACCGCCGTCGTAGAAGGTAGCCAGCTCGCGCCGGGTGAGTAGCAGCGCGGCGCCGGCCGTCGCGGCGAGGATCAGAAACGCCGTGCAGGCGTGGACGATGTCGTACCACCCGGGGAGCAGGGCGAGCCAGGCCTGTTGGACGGGCGGGGGTTGGGCGCCGGCCGGGATCGAATCGATCTCAGGGCCATTGGCGAGCCCGCCGCACACCGCGGCCCACGCCACGGCGGTCAACACCCAGACCAGCCGGCGGGCCGTGCTGGACGGGCGGCGGACCGCGAGGGACAGCGGCGTGAGCAGCACCGCCGCCAGGATGGCGACCGCGAGCGTGTTCTGGAGTCCACCGCGGATCGACGCGATGATGTGCCGGCCCGCCGCCGGCTCGTCGATCACGCTCAGCAGCGCGTCACCGTTGGCAGCCAGATGCCGAAGGCCGATGACCGAGGTGACGGAGTCGAGCACGGCCAGCGCAGCGGCGCACGCCAGTAGCGTGGCGGCCAGCCGGATCGGCGTTGGCGCGGCGGTGCTCGACGATGCGGACATGATGACTCCCTCATCCGACGCGCCGTCCTCGCCCGGGCCCACGGATGGTTCGTGGGACGGCGGCGGCCGGCGGGGCGGCCCCCGTACTGGTTGTCCGCGAGGCTAACAGCGGTGCGCCATCGCCGGCGGCCCACTGAGGCGCGGGTGGGACCTGAACCTGAGGGGAGCTGAAACCTGAGGCGCCTGGAGCTGCCGCCGGGCCTGGAGTTGCCGCCGGGCCTGGATCTGCGGGCGGGTCCTCAGATCTGCCGGAGCCAGGCGACGAAGAGCAGCCCGCCGGCGAGGCCGATCAGCAGCGTCACCGGGATGAGCCACCGCCCGGTCGGCCGCTCGTCCATCCAGCGGGTGAGCCGTCGGTGCAGGGCGGCGAGGCCGGTGGCGGCACCGAGGGCGGCGAGCATGATGGGCACCCCGACAAGGAAGTGGGCCAGCCAGGCGCCGGCCCGACCCGGGCCACCCCAGGAATGGTCGTACGGTCCGGGATCCACGATGCCGTACAGCACTCCCCGGGCGACGAACAGCACCAGGCAACCCAGCGGGATGAGGGCGACCGCCGCGAGCAGCAGGCTGAGCAGGTCGTGCGTGACGAACCGGGCCCAGCCGGGCCGGGACGCCGGGCCCACCGGTTCCGGCCGGCCGGGGCCCCGGGACCCTTGGCCCACCGGTTCCGGCCCGCCGGGAAGCCGGGCCGACAGGGACCGCCACCAGGCCGCCGCCGTGGCCGGCCGGCCGAGCAGCGCGCCGCCGCTCGCGGCCAGGGCGACCGGCGGCAGTGCCGCGCAGTACAGCACGCTCCATCCGACGGTACGACCGATCCGGTACGCGGATCCGGACCGCCCCATGGTCGGTGGGCCCGGTGCGGGCCGGGCCGGGCGCGGATTTTCGGTACTGACCATCGTTTCTCCTCGGACGGGGGTGATCCTGGTTGCCGGACGGCTGGACCGTACGGCGGGATCCGCGGTCGCCGGATCACCCCACGGAGCCACTTTCCGGGTCGTACCAGCGGGGTACGTGGACCCGGCACAGCGATGACAACGAGTAACGGCAATGATGCTGAAAGTCAGATTCGGGGCGCGTTTTTCGGTTTCCGGGCAGCATCTCTGAGTAGTCGCCGAACGGCTGATGTCGGACCGCTGACGGCTATCTGAAGATGTCTCGATGGACCGTCCACTCCCCGTCGTGCTGCTCGTGATCGGAGTCGTACTGGGCGTCACCGCCGGCAGGTCCTGGGCCACCGCGCGGCGCGCCTGGGGTGACTACACAGCCACCAAGGCAAGCGTCCCGAAGTACCGGAAGACCGCGCTGACCCTGCTCCGCGCGGCCTTCACCAAGGGCGGTGTGGTGGTGCTGATCTGCCTCGCGGCGATGGGGTACGCGGCGGTCGGCCGGTAACCCGGTCGGCGAGCAGGCCACGCGGCCGGATCGACCGCAACGATTCGGTGGCGGTGCCGTACGACCGCAGGATCTCGTTGGCCGCCAGGATGCCGGTGACGGCGGAACGTTCCATCAGGGCGCTCGGGAACGGGGCCCGGATCCCGTCGCCGGCCAGGTACAGCCCGGCCGCTCCGGTGCGTACCCCCGGACGGGCCGGGTGGGCTCCGGGCCGGAACGCCGGTGCCTGGGCCTCCACCCGGGCCCGCAGCTCGACCACCGGCAGCCCGGCCACCTCCGGCCAGAGCGCGGCCAGCTCCCGCAGCATCCGCGCGGCCAGTTCCTCGGCCGGCACGCCCGGCGGGCAGGCGTAGGCGTGCAGCTCGATCACGGCGCCACCGTGCCGCCGGGCCCACCGGCCGGCCTCGGACTCCAGCCGGTGGTAGAGGGTCACCGAGTCCAGGGTGGGCTGGCGGGAGACGCCCGAGAAGATCGGCCGATCCCGCCGCACGTCACCGCCCAGCCAGTAACGGGCCACCGCGTACGGCGGGCCGGCCGGGAAGGTGTCCGGCGCGCCCAGGCCGGGCAGCGCCATGGCCAGCGCCGGGGAGTCGCCGACCAGGGTGGTCAGCGCGGGCGGGTCGAGCGCCAGGACGAGGTGCGGGGCGACGTACCCGGAACTGTCGGTGTGGACCTGCCAGCCGGCGCCGGCCCGGTCGACCGCGCGCACCGGCCGGTCGGTCACCACCCGCGCGCCGTGCCCCTCGACGTAGCGGGCGAGCGGCTGCCAGATCGCCGCCTCGTAGTCCCGGTACGGCGCGTCGAACGCCAGCCCCTCCGGGTTGCCGAGCAGGTAGAAGTGGAAGTTCGCCACCATCTCGGCGGCCGAGTAGTCCGCCTCAAGGTTGAAGAACGAGTGCGAGAAGACCTCGAACAGCATCGCCCGAGCCCGGTCCGGCAGGCGCAGCGAGTCCAGCAACGCCGCCGCGCTGGTGCCGTCCAACTCGGCGAACGTGCGTTCCGGGTCGTACGCGAGCAGCGGCAGGGCGGCCTGACCGTCCATCGTGCGCAGATCCCGCAGCCGCAGACTGGGGCTGCGGGCGACCAGGGTGAGCAGGTTCAGCGGCGGCGCCGCGGGCAGCCGGCCGAACTCCTCGGCGGGCCAGCGCGCCGACAGCACCGGATAGCCGGGCACCGGGCGGAGGAAATCCAGCTCCGGATCGATCCGGCGGAGCACGGCCCGCCAGTTGTAGTACTGCCGGAAGAAGGCGTGGAAGCCGTGCTCCACCATCTGCGGGGTACCGTCTGCCAGCCGATCCGGCCAGGCCGCCAGCCGACCGCCGAGCCAGGGCCGCCCCTCCAACAGCGTCACCCGGACCCCGCGTTCGGCCAGCACCACGGCCGCGGACATCCCGGCGATGCCGGCACCGACCACTATGGCCGCGGCCTCGCCGGGCACCCGTGCCGCACCGCCACCGCCGACGTCCACCCACTCCGGCCGTACGCCGAGCAGCCGACCCATCGGTCGGGACAGATCCATGCACCCCTCCTGGTTGAAGGAAGGGCCCCCTGTTATCGCTTTTTGTATAGCAGGGGTCCCCCCTTAACGCCTGGAACCCAGCGTCAGGGCACGGCCCGGGTACGGCAAGTCGGCTCGCGGTCCGAACCGGGCCAGACGTACTCGACATCGTCCGGATCACCACCGAACCGGGGCTGGTAGAACTCCGGGTCCTTCCGCAGCAGCGAGGACCGGTGGCTCAGGTGCAGTTCCTCCCGGCCGAGCCAGGGCGGCAGGTCACCGGCCAGGGACAGCTCGTACTGGCTGCGTACCGAGCCGATCCCGCAGCCGGCGGCCAGATCGGCGGCGAGCGTGCCGGCGCAGGTGTCGGCCCGACCGGCCGCACACCACACGGTGCAGATGTCGAGGCCGTACCGGACCAGGGCCTCCTCGTACCCGGCCCACATCTTCACCGCCGGATGGTTGCGCCAGCCGTACCCCGGGCGGGTGAGGCCGCGCAGCACCTGGATCGTCTCCACCCGCTGCTTGCCGAGCCGGCGCTGGTCCAGCGCGTGCGCGCTGCGAAGAAAGTCCGGGTACGGGAGAAACGTCTGCACACTCCCGCACTACCCGTCCTGAGCGGGGACACACCCGCCGCGCTCGGCTGCTCCGCCGGCCGGGCGGCGGTTAACAGGGGACCCTTCCTCTACCGAAAGCGATAACAGGGGGCCCTTCCTTTCAGCTCGGGCTGGCTACCATCTGCGGATGGCGGATCCCTGGCGCGACCGGGCGCGGCGCGCGGTCGAGTCGAGCCGTCTGCTTCGTCCCACCGGTGACGTCCGGCCGCACTACGTGGTGTGTGGGCAGGACGCGCTGGCGTACCACGTGGTGAACTCGCTGCTCTCGGCCGAGCTGCCGACGGGACCGGTCCGGATCACGGTGATCGTTCCGTCCCGGCCGCGTCACGATGGCCCGGAGGTGCGGAAGGTACCCGGGATCAGGTGGATCGAGGCCGACCAGCTCGATGAGCACACGTTCCGGCGGGCCGGCCTGACCGGGGCGGCCGGGCTGGCCCTGCTGCACCAGGACGACGTGGGCAACATCCATGCCGCGCTCTGCGCCCAGGCCGTCGAGCCACGGCTGCGGACCGTGTTGCGGATGTTCAACACCGGCCTGGCGAGCGGGATCCGGCGGTTGCTGCCGGACCTGACCGTGCTCTCCGACGCCTCGATGGCGGCGCCGGCCTTCGTGGCGGCCGCGCTGGGCGAGGTGGATCCGACGCACTTCCGGCACGGTGGGCGAACCCTGCACGTGGCCCGGCGGGCTGACGTACCGCCGGAGACCGTGCTGTGCGGGTTGGCCGACACCCGCGATCCGGGCCGGCCCCGGGTGTTGCCACCGGATCAGGAGCAGGCCGACGTGGTGCTGGCCGAGGCGAACGGCAAGCCGGCCGGGACCGAGGTGGCGGCCCGCCGGATCGCCCGGGACCGTCGCCGGCGTCGGCCGCTGCGACTGGCGGTACGGGCGGCCCGCTCGTTCGCCACCCGCAAGATCGGAATAGCCACCCTCACGGTGCTGGCGGTGGTGTTGGCGCTCGGCGTGGTGCTGGCCTACACCCAGCACATCAGCGTGGGCAACGGGCTGTTCCGAGTCCTGCTCACCACGCTGAGCGGGGCAGATCCCGATCCGGATCCGCGCCAGGCGCCGATGGCCAAGGTCATGCAGGTGGTGCTGACCGTCGCGGGGCTGGCCCTGGTGCCGTTGATCACGGCCGCGGTGGTGGACGGGATCGTGAACGCGCGCTTGGCGCTGGCCACCGACCGGCTCCAGCCGTACCGCGAGGACCACATCGTGGTGGTCGGCCTGGGCAACGTCGGCACCCGGGTGATGGCCCAGCTGCGGAACCTCGGTGTCGAGGTGGTGGCCATCGACACCGACCGGGACGCCCGGGGCGCTTCGCTGGCCCGCCGGATGAACGTCCCGCTGATCATCGGCGACGGCGGGTCCGAGGAGGTGCTGGCCAGCGCGTCCGCCGGCACCGCCCGCGCGCTGCTGGTGCTGACCACCGACGACGTGACGAACCTCCAGGCCGCGTTGCACGGGCGGGCGGCCCGCGAGGACCTGCGGGTGGTGTTGCGACTGTTCGACGGCGACTTCGCGGCGAGGATCCAGAAGGCGTTCAACATCGGTATCTCGCGCAGCGTCTCCTACCTGGCGGCGCCCGCGTTCGCCGCCGCGTTGCTGGACCGCGCGGTCATCGCGACCATCCCGGTGCAGCGGCACGTGCTGTTGGTCGCCGAGGTCCCGGTGGCGGTCGGTTCCGCCCTGGTGGACGGTCCGGTACGCGCGGCCGAGCGACCCGAGTCGATCAGGGTGGTCGCGGTGAGCCGGGCCGGCAGCACGACAACGGACTGGTCGCCCGCGGATTCGGCGGTGCTCGCGGCCGGCGACCGGCTCACCGTGGTGGCCCGCCGGTCCGGGTTGAGCTGGTTGGTCAAGCAGACGCAGGCACCGGTCGCGGCGCCGCCGGATCCGGTCGCCGACCCACCGGCCGCGCCGGTCGAGGACTGACCGACCCGGTGCTCGGGCATTGGCGTCGGCGGCCAGAATTGGCGGGCGCCCCGGCGTGGCCCGGTGCATGAAAATTCCGTGGTAGGAAGTTTCGTAGCCGAAAATTCCACAATTCACGTGAACGTGATCGACGAATCCTAATTAGATTTTTCTCACTGATTCGAACTGACGACTTGCCGACACGTCACCCGCCGTCGGTGATGCTATCAATGTGGCTGACCTGCGGTCGAGCGTCCTGAAGCCGGTACCGCAGAAATGATCCCCGTTTAGGTCCAGGCAATCGGCAGTGGCGCCGGTTGAATGCTGCCTCTACCACACCGCGACGCTGAGGCGCCGCTATCCGGAGGTAGTCGGCTATGTATATCACTCGATCATCCGTGCTTTTCGTCGCCTGTTTCGGCGCGCTCTTCCTGATGTCGAACATCGACCCGGCCACCCCGGCCCGGGGCGACGTCGGGGCCGCTGACCCGGCCACCCCGGCCCGGGGCGACGTCGGGGCCGCCGGGCCGCCGGTCGGGCTGACCGCCGGGCCGTCGGCCGCGTTGACCGCCGTGCGGGCCATCGCGTTGACCACCGTGCAGTCGGCCGTGCGGCCGGCCCGTTCGATCGGACACCCGCCCGTGGCACCATCCCGTCCCGACCCGACCACCCGTCGACCGCTCGGTTCCGCGCCCGGGGTCACCGTGCCGGCGCCCTCCGCCCCGGTGACCGCGACCGCCGCGCGCGGTCGGCTGGCCCTGCGGGCCCTGGTGCTGGCGGTGGACGACGATGATCCGGGCCTGGCGGTCTGGCGGTCCACACTGGACCGGGTCGGGGCGGCGTACGACGTGGTGCGGACCCGTACCGAGCCGCTGAACGGCGCGGGCCTGGTCCGTCCGGACGGTGCCGGTCGGTACAACGCCGTCCTGCTGACCAACTCCGACCAGCTCTATCCGGACGGGAGCGGCTACGCCAGCGGACTCGACGTCGACGAGTGGAACGCGCTCTGGGCCTACGAGCGGGACCACGGGGTGCGGCAGGCCGTGCTGTACACCGCGCCGGGCGGTGGAGCGGACGACTACTGCCTGCAACCGCGTGGCGAGGGTGGGGTGACCGACACCCCGCTGTACGCCCAGTTGACCTCGACCGGTGCGGCCGTCTTCGACTACCTGGCGCCGACGGCCCGCATTCCGATCACGTACTCGTACGTGTACCGCACCGCCGTCCGGTCGGGGTGCGCCGGGCAGCCGGTGCTCCGGTCCGGTGGCGGCGACGTGCTGGGCGTGCTCGGCACGTCGACCGACGGGCGGGAGCGGCTGGCGCTCACGTTCAGTTTCGACGAGGCCCTCCCGCAGTCGGACCTCCTGGTCTACGGGCTGTTCCGGTGGGCCAGTCGAGGGTTGTTCCTGGGCGAACTCCGCCACCACCTCAATATCGATGTCGATGACTGGTTCAACGGGGCTGACCACTATCAGATACCGGGTGCGCCGCCCACCAGCCCGACGGTCCAGCTGACCGCGCACGACGCGTACAACGGGTATCAGCGGCAGTCGGCGCTGCGGGCGCAGTACCCGCTCGCCCGGGACCTGACCATGAACATGGCGTTCAACGGCGGCGCCGCCGACCTGCGAGCCGGGGACCGGTGCTATCCGTCCGGCGGTGCCGCGCAGCTCACCAGCACCACCCGGTGCCTGTCCCGGCAGTTCCGCTGGGTGAACCACACCCTGTCCCACCCGGAACTGAACTTCACCGACTACGCCACCACCCGCGACCAGATCACCAGCAACCTGGCCGTCGCGGCGACCCTGGGGCTGCCCACCGATCCGACGGTGCTGAAGACACCCGAGTACTCGGGACTGGGGGTCTACGCCGACGATCCGGACTCCGACCTGCCGCCGCCGGTCGACCACGGTCTCGAAGCGTCGAATCCGGCACTGCTGCGGGCCGCCAGCGACCTGGGGGTACGGGTGCTGCACGGCAACATGTCGTTTCCCAGCCACGTACCCGGGGTGTTCAACGGGGGCATCGACCATCCGTTGGCCCCCGGGATCCTGGTGGTGCCCGACTGGCCGACGAACCTCGCGTACCACGTCACCAACCCGGCCGAGGAGACGTCGTACTACAACTCGTACTACGGACCCGGCGGGCTGTTCCCGTACTGGCCGCGCGACCTGACGTACGAGGAGATCATCTCGGCCGAGACCGACGTCGCGCTCGCGCACGTCACCAGCGGGTCGATCTACAGCCACACCTTCCACATCGCGAACCTCAAGGACTACGGCGCGGGCCGGACGCTGCTCACCGACTACCTGGCCAAGCTGTTGGCCAGGTACACGGCGTACTACCGGGTGCCGCTGCTCAGCTCCGACTGGACGCACATCGCCGACTACGCGCGGACCCGCAACGCGCACGCGGCGGCGCTGGCGGCCGGCGTGGACGCCGTCCTGGACCGGAGCACCGGCGCGGTCACCGTCACGTCACCGCTGGCCGGCCGGCTGATCGTGAGTGGCGCGCAGACCACCGGTTCCACCGCATACGGCACCGACATCTCGGCCGTGCTGACCCTCGCCGCCGGTGTACCGGCAACGTTCGCGGGGCGGGAGCGTCCGTGAGGATCGCGCTGGTGTCGGAGGGCACCTATCCGTACGCGCTGGGCGGGGTGAGTGTCTGGTGCGACCAGCTCATCCGCGGGATGCCGGAGCACCGCTGGGAGATGGTGTCGCTGGTGGTGGACGGCACCGAGCCCGAGATCTACGAGCGACCGCCGAACCTCACGGCGGTGCGGCCGGTGCCGCTGTGGCGGCCCCGCCCCACCGGCGGCCGACTCCGGATCGCCCCGGGCTTCCCGGCCGCCTACCGCAGCTTCGTCGAGCTGCTGCTCGCCCCGCTGCCGGTGGACGGGGCCCGGGCGGCCGACGCCGGGCACCGGTTCGGCTCGGCCCTGCGATCGCTGTACGAGTACGGCCGCTGGCACGCCCTCGGCCCGGCGCTCACCTCCAACGCCGGGCTGGCCGTACTCGCGGACGTCTGGCGGGACCGGCGTACCGAGCGGCACGACGGGGCGCTCACCCTGGCCGACGCGGTGGACACGGCCAACCTGATCGAGCACATGCTGCGACCGTTGTCCGCGCCACCGGTCGAGGCCGATGTGGTGCACGCCGCGATGAACGGGCTCAGCATGCTGCCCGGCCTGGTCGCCAAGTGGAGTCGCGGCACCCCGCTGGTGCTCTCGGAGCACGGCATCTACCTGAGGGAACGCTATCTCGCCCAGCCCGGCGAGGACGTCGCGCAGCCGGTCAAGGTGGCGCTGCTGGGCTTCTTCCGGGCCCTGGCCTCGACGTCGTACGTGACCGCCGACGTCATCGCCCCGCACTCCCGCTACAACCGGCGCTGGCAACTGCGCAACGGCGCCGACCCGGACCGGCTGTGGACCATGTACAACGGGGTCGACCCGGCGTCCTTTCCGGTGGCCGGAACGGAGCCCGCCGAACCCACGATCATCTTCATGGGCCGGGTCGACCCGCTCAAGGACCTGCACACGCTGATCCGCGCCTTCGCCGAGGTGGTGCGGGAGCTGCCGGACGCCCGGCTGCGGGTGTTCGGCAACACCCCCGAGGAGAACCTGGGCTATCGGGACAGCTGCCTGAAGCTGATAGCGGAGCTGGGGCTGACCGACCGGGCGGTGCTCGAAGGGCGGGTCGAGCGGCCGATCGAGGCGTACCAGGACGGTCACATCGTCGCCCTCACCAGCATCTCCGAGGGTTTCCCGTACACCGTCATCGAGGCCATGGCCTGCGGCCGGCCGGTGGTCTGTACGGACGTCGGCGGGGTCGCCGAGGCGGTCGGCGACGCGGGGATCGTGGTGCCGGCCCGCGACGTGGCGGCGATCGCGTCGGCCTGCGTGGCCCTGCTGACCGATCACGAGCGCCGGGCCCGGATGGCCACCACCGCCCGCGCCCGGGTGCTCGAACACTTCACCCTCGCCCGCTGGATCGACGAATACCGCCAGGTGTACGACAAGCTGGCCGGCACCGGCACCGGGATCGACGCCGGGGTAGCGGCTGAGTCTGTGCTCGGGGCGGTCGGATGACCGGCATCCTGCCGGCCCCGGACCCGGTCGAGGAACTCGTGGACCGGCTGTTCCCGGGGCTGGCCAATCCGGTGGACGCGCTGCACGTCGCCGCGGCACTCGAATCGGCCGGCGTGACGGATCGGATCGCCACGGCGACGTACCGCCACCCGGACGTGTTCGCACTGGCCGACGAGGTGCTCGATCGGGTACGCGGCCGGTCCGACCCACCCGACCGCCGCCACGTGCGGACGGGTGGTTGGCGGCCGGCGCTGCGCGACATCTCGCACGGCGGCCTGTATCTGGTGCCGCTCATCCTGTTCCCACCGCTGGGTGAGGTGTTCCGGCCCTGGCCGGTGGCCGTGGTCATCGTGACCGGTGCGGTCGGCTGGGTGTGGTCGGGCGGCGCGGCCTGGTCGGCCTACCAGATCCTCGGGCGGGGGCTGCCGGTCGCGGCGGCCCGCTGGCTGCGCCGGTGCCTGCTGGCCGCCCTGCCGGTCGTCGCGGTGCTGGGGGCGGTGGTCCGGCTGTGCACGGTGGCGGACCGGACAACGCCGGCCGGGCTGCTCGACGCCGCTGCCGTCGGGCTGCTGGCGGTCGGCCAGGCCGCGTACCAGCTGGCGATGACGCTGGCCCTGTTCCACCGCCGTGAGGTACGGCTGATGCTCGCCATGTTCCCGGGCGTGGCCGCCACGTCGGGATACCTGCTGTTCGGCGTGCCCGACGCGGTGCTGGCGACCGGCGTGGCGGCGATCTGTGTGGCGGCCGGCCTGGTGCTGACCAGCCGGTACGACCCGGCCGTTCGATCGGCCACCGGACCGGCCGCGCGAGCCGCCGCCGAGGTGGGCCGGCGGCACGGCCGCCAGTTGCCGGCGGTGGTGTTCTCCACCGCGCTGACGGCGGCGGTGCTGATCTACGGCCAGGGCCGCTACCTCACCACCCACTACGAACTGCTCTACACGGCGATACCCCTCTACCTCGGCATGGGGGTGGTCGAGTGGCGCGCCCGGCGGTACACCGAGGGCACCCGGGCGATGCTGAACGGGCTCCGCGACCCTCGGCAGTTCGTCCGGCGGGCCTGGACCGGGCTGGTCGGCGGGCTGGTCGCCAGCATGGCCGCGCTGGCCGTACTGGCCGTGCCGCTGCTGCTGGTGCTGCGCGGGATGGGCCTGCTGAGCCCGGCGGTGGCGGTGATGGCGGCCGCGCACGTGGCGGTCGGCGGTGCCTGTTTCCTGGCCTTCATCCTCGCCGGGCACGCCCGCTACGGCCGGCTGAGCTGGGCGTTCGGGGCGGCCTTCGGAGTGCACGCCGGCCTGGTGACCCTGGTCGCCCAGCTGCGCGGGCCGTTGCCGGACACGGTCGTCTTCCTGGGGAGCGTCGTGCTGTTACAGGCGCTGCTCTTGGTGTGCCTGGCCGATCTCGTCGGCCAGGCCTGGCGGTACAGGTGAGGGGAGCATATGCACGCGGTGATTCTCGCGGGAGGAAAGGGTGTCCGGCTGCGGCCGTTCACGACGGCACTGCCGAAACCGTTGGTGCCGATCGGCGACAACCACGTGATCCTGGACATCCTCCTGCAACAGCTCGGTCGGTACGGGTTCGACTCGGTGACGCTGGCGATCAACCATCTCGGCCCACTCATCAAGGCGTTCGTCGGTGGCGGGTCCCGGTGGGGCCTGCGGGTCGACTACGTCGAGGAGAACATCCCGCTGTCCACCGTCGGACCGCTGTTCCACCTGCGGAACCGGCTACCCGAGCACTTTCTCGTGATGAACGGGGACGTGCTGACCGACCTCGACTTCGCCGACCTGCTGCGGGTCCACGAGACGTCCGGCGCCCCGGTCACCGTCGCCACGGCGCTGCGCAGCATCCACATCGACTTCGGCGTGCTGGACGTGACGGATCGGCGGATCACGGGATTCACCGAGAAGCCGAGCCTGGACTACCGGGTCAACATGGGCCTGTACGGGTTGTCCCGGCGCACCCTGGCGCCCTACCCGTCCGGTCTGCCCTTCGGATTCGACCAGCTGATCCTCGATCTCCTGGCCCGTGGCGAACCACCGGCGAGCTACGACTTCACCGGCTACTGGCTCGACATCGGTCGTCCGGAGGACTACGACGAGGCGAATCTCAGCTTTGCCCGACTCCGTCACCTGCTGCTTCCCCAGTATTCCGAGGAGAGGGTATGAAGGTCATCCTGTACGGCCGGTCGGGCTTCATCGGCCGGCACGTCCACGCGAACCTGATCGCCGAGCCGAGGGTGGACACGGTCCACTGCCCGGGGCGGACCGAGTGCGACCTGCGGACCGTCGGCGTAGCCGAGTTGGCCGCGCTGATCGCGCGGGACCGCCCGGACGCCGTGGTGAACTGCACCGGTCAGATGGTCGGCACCGGTCCGGAGCTGATCCGGGCCAACGCCGAGGTCACCGCGAAACTGGTCGAGGCGCTGGCCGTGGCCGCCCCGGCCGCCCGCCTGGTGCGGCTCGGATCGGCGGCCGAGTACGGTCTCGTACCCGAGGACCGGCCGGTCACCGAGGACGATCCGGCCCTGCCGATCAGCGAGTACGGCCTCAGCCAGTTCGCCGGGACCCGGCTGGTGGAACTGGCCGGTGCCGCCGGACGGATCGACGCGGTGGCGCTGCGGGTGTTCAACCCGTTGGGCGCCGGGGTGCCCGAGGCCAACCTGCTGGGCCGGGCCGCCGCCCTCATCCGGTGGGCGCAACGGTCGGACGAGCACGAGATCAACCTGGGTCCGCTCGGCGCGTACCGGGACTTCGTCGACGTCCGTGACGTGGCGTCGGCCGTGGTCGCCGCGGTGTTCGCCGGTCCCCTGCCGGCCCGGGTGATCAACGTGGGCAGCGGATCCACGGTGGCCACCCGCGAGGTGGTCCGGCTGCTCGCCGAGACCGCCGGCTTCGACGGGCGGATCCGGGAACGGGAGGCGCCCCCGGCCCGCTCCGCCGCCGTACGGTGGATCCAGGCCGACATCTCCCGGGCGGGAAACCTGCTCGGCTGGTACCCGGAACACGACCTGACCTCGTCGGTCAAGGCCGTGCTCGCCGGGCCGGACGGGAGCTGAGCGCGGTGGACGCGCCGGCTGGCGCGGCGGTGCCCCGCCCGCCGCTGGCGGAGATCCGCGACTGGGTCTACCAGCTACAGAACTACGCCGGGGGCGGCATCGCCGAACTCGTCGCCTGTCCCCAGCACCTCGTGGTGATCGACCTGGCCCGGGACGCCGGCCGGGACTGGTTCACGGCTCGCGAGATCGGCCGGCTGCGGGCGGCCGGCAAGTGGGTGCTGGCCTACTTCGAGATCGGCAGCATCGAGGAGTACCGGCCGGAGTATCCGCTGCTGCGGGACCGGAACCCGGATCTGATCCTCAACCGGTGGCCGAGTTGGCCGCAGGAGCACTTCGTCCGGTACTGGGACCGGCGCTGGTGGGATCTCGTCATCCGGCCCCGGATCGACCAGGCGGTCCGGGCCGGGTTCGACGGCGTCTACCTGGACACCCCGCTCGCGTACGAGGAGATCGACCTGAAGCTGGTGCCCCGGGAGACCCGGGCCACCCTGGCCCGGCGGATGGTCAACCTGATCGTCCAGGTGAGCCACCACGCCAAGGCCCGCAGGCCCGGCCTGCTGGTCGTGCCGCAGAACTCGCCCGAGCTACGCGAGTGGCACAACTACCTGCCGGTCATCGACGGCATCGGCATCGAGGAGTTGTTCTACCGCGCCACCGACCTGCCGTGCACGGCGGGCTGGTGCGTGACCAATCTGGCCCATGTCCGGGCGTTGCGGGCGGCCGGCAAGTTCGTCCTGGCCGTCGACTACGCCACCAGACCGGCGAACATCCGGCGCGCCTGCGACCGCTACCGGGCGGAGGGATTCGCCGGCTACGTGACCACGCTGCCACTCGACCAGATCACCGCGAGCTGCGGGAACGAGCACCGCTCCGAGCGGTGACGGGAACGAGCACCGCTCCGGGCGGTGACGAGAGGGAATCGCGATGCCACAGACAATCGGTGTGGTCGGGATGGGCTACGTCGGCCTGACCCTGACCGCCGCCCTGGCGAGCCGGGGATTCACCGTACACGGGGCCGAGATCGACCCCACCGTGCTGGCCAGCCTGTCCCGGGGCCGGCCGCACATCTTCGAACCGGGTGTCGAGGAGGTGTTCCGGGACCTGCTCGGCACCGCCATCTTCGTCGACGTCGAGCTGCCGAAGAACACCGTCGACGTCGCGGTGCTCAGCGTCGCGACGCCGGTCGACGAGCAGACCAACCAGCCGAACCTGAGCAACCTCGCGGCGGGCGCCCGGCAGGTCGCCACCACCTGCGCCCCGGACACCCTGGTCGTGGTGCGCAGCACCGTACCGGTGGGCACCAGCCGGCGGATCGTGCTGCCCGCCCTCGTCGAGTCTTGGGGTCAGGCGGCCCGGCTGGTGATGGCGCCGGAGCGGACGATCCAGGGGCAGGCCCTGCGCGAGCTGGTGGAGCTGCCACAGGTGGTGGGCGGACTCGACGAGGCCAGCCTCGCCGCGGGCCTGGACTTCTTCGCTGGCCTCGCCGCCCGGCTGGTGCCGGTCTCCAGCCTGGAGGCCGCGGAACTGGTCAAACTCGCCAACAACTGCCACACGGACCTGATCTACGCCTACGGAAACGAGATCGCGCTGATCGCCGAGCGGCACGGCCTGGACCCGTTGGAGGTCATCCGGGCGACCAACGTCGGCTATCCCCGGCCCGACCTGGCCCGTCCCGGCTATGTGGGCGGTGGTTGCCTGTCCAAGGACCCGTACCTGATGGTCAGCAGCGCCGGTGGGCGGGAACCGTTCCTGGTCGGCCAGGCCCGACGGCTCAACGAGCACCTGCCGGTCCACGTGGCCGGTCGGGTGGTCGAGCTGATCCGGGCCGAACTCGGCCGCAGCGAGGGGGCCCGGCTGGCCGTGCTCGGTTGGGCGTACAAGGGCTGGCCGCCCACCGACGACATGCGCGGTACGCCGATCGCGGCCATGATGCCGGTGTTCAGCGCGGCCGGTCTGGTGGTCTCCGGCCACGACCCGCTGGTCGCGCCGGAGCTGATCCGCCGGTACGGGGGCGACCCGATCAGCCTCGACAAGGCGTTCACCGAGGCCGACGCGGTACTGGTGATCAACGACCACCCCGACTACCGCGCGCTGGAGATCTCGGGTCTCCTCGCGGCGGGCCGACCCCGGTTGATCTTCGACTCGTGGCGGGTGCTCGACGAGTCCGCCGTCCGGGCCGCCGGGGTCCGGTACGCCGGCATCGGCTACCTCGCGGCGGCCCGGTCGTGAGGGCGCTGCTGCTCGGTGGGGCCGGCTTCATCGGGCTGCACCTGGCCCGGCGGCTGCTCGCGGACGGCTGTTCGGTCACCATCGTCGACGACTTCTCCCGGGGCCGGGCGGACCGGGAACTCGACCTGCTCGGCGCCGACTCCCGGGTCACCGTGCGCACGGCCGACCTGACCGAGCCGGGCACGTTCGCCGACCTGCCGCACGGCTGGGACCAGATCTACCTGCTCGCCGCCGTGGTCGGCGTCCGCAACGTGGAATCCGATCCGGCCCGCGTGGTCCGGGTCAACTCGCTGGCCGCGCTGCACCTGGTGGACTGGCTGGCGCCGGGGGACCGGGTCTTCTTCGCGTCCACCAGCGAGGTGTACGCCGGCGGCGTCGACCTCGGGGTCGTACCGGTGCCCACCGCCGAGGGCGTACCGGTGGTGGTGGCCGACGTGACGGCGCCCCGGTTCGCGTACGCGGTCAGCAAGCTGCTCGGCGAGGCGGCGTTCCTGCACGGGGCGCGGGAGCGGGGTTTCTCCGCCGTGGTCGGCCGGTTCCACAACGTCTACGGCCCCCGGATGGGGGCCGACCATGTCATCCCCGAGCTGTGCCTGCGGGCCATCCGTGCCGAGGACCCGTTCCGGGTCTACGGGATCGACCAGCATCGGGCGTTCTGCCACGTCGACGACGCGGTGGAGGCGATGGTCCGGCTGATGGCGACCCCGGCGGCGGCCGGACGGATCGTGCACATCGGGAACGACACCCAGGAGACCAACATCGGCGACCTGGCCAAGCTGGTGCTCCAGGTCGCGGGGAGCAGTCCCGCGTTGGAGGTGATCGCCGCGCCGGCCGGCTCGGTGGCCCGACGCTGCCCGGACCTGTCGCTGCTGCGGGAACTCACCGGCTTCCAGCCGGCGGTCGCGCTGGTCGACGGCGTGCGCTGGACCTACGACTGGTACCGGGAGTTCTGGCCGGGCCGCTGAGGGTGGTTGGCCGGGCCGGCTGGGCCTGGCCTGGGCCGGCGGGACGGCTGGGCTTGGCCTGGGCGGCGGGACGGCTGGCGGTCGGGTCGGTACGGGCCGGTCGGTTCGTGGCGGAGGGTCAGCCGACCGGTGCCTCGGCGCCGAGGATCGCCTGCTCGTCCGGCCGGTGCGCCAGCACGTCCGCGAGGTAGGAGTGGACCGCGGGCGCCATCCCCACGTCCCGCCCGGCGCGCTCCGACAGCAGCCACTTGTGCTCGATGATCTGCGCGAAGACCTCCTGCGGTTCGAGCTTGCGGCGCAGGTGCGCGGGCACGGCCCGGACGACCGGCTCGAAGACCTCGGTGAGCCAGCGGTGCGCGGCCTGCTCCTCGTTGGTCAGGTGGCTCTCCGCCCGGTACGCGTCGAGGTTGTTGAGCAGCTTCCGGGCCTGGTTCTCCTCGGCGTCCAGGCCGGTCAGCCGGAGCAGCCGCCGGGTGTGGTGCCCGGCGTCGACCACCTTGGGTCGGACCAGGTAGCGCCCGTCGTCGAACATCGACATGGCCACCTCGGCGACGTCGAAACCGAGGTCGTTCAGCCGGCGGATCCGGCCCTCGATGTCGTGCCGATGGTCCCGCTCGATCTGCTGCTCATAGGTGATCTCGTGCCACAGTCGCTCGTACCGGCGGACCACCTCCTCGCAGACCGTCTCCGGGTCGATGGATTCGTGCAGCAGGCCGGCGGCGGCCAGGTCGAGCGCCTCACCGAAGATGTTCACCCGGGCGATCTCCAGGTCCTCGCCGCGCTGCCCGTTCGACAGCCGGCTGCGCAGTGCCCCGGTCTCGGCGTCCACCAGGTACGCGGCGAACGCGCCGGCGTCGCGCCGGAACAGCGTGTTGGACAGCGAGCAGTCGCCCCAGAAGAAGCCCGTGAGGTGCATCCGGACCAGCAGTGCGGCGAGCGCGTCGAGCAGCCGGGTCATCGTCTCGGGGCGCAGCGTGTGCGAGAAGAGCGCCCGGTACGGCAGGGAGAACTGGAGGTGCCGGGTGATCAGCACCGGATCCAGCGGCTCGCCGGCATCGCTCTGCCGGTCGGCGACGATGGCGACCGCCTGCACGGACGGGAAGTCGATCCGTTCCAGCGCCCGCAACAGGTCGTACTCGCGCTCCGCGACCCGCTCACCGGTCTCCTTCACCGCGTACACCGTCTCGCCGAGCCGGACGAATCGCACGATGTGCCGTGAGATGCCCTGGGGGAGTGCGACGAGTTGATCCGCGGGCCACTCTTCGAGCGGCGTCGACCAGGGCAGGTCGAGCAGCGCGGGGTCGATGAGGGCCGAGGTGATCCGCACGGGTCAAGCATGCCGCCTGCTCGCCCCCGCCGCTGCCCACCGTGGCTGGGGCCACAGTCCTGCCGGCCCGGCGTGTGGCTGGGGCCACAGTCTGGGTGCCGGTGCCGGGGTGGCGGGCCGGTAGCGTGGTCTGATGCGCCAGACCCCGGTGATCCGACGGCAGCCTTGGCCACGGGCCCGCCCGGTCCGTCCGGCCGGGTGGTGGTTCGACCTGGTCCTGGCGGTCGCGTTCGTCGCGCTGACCCTGGCGCTGGTCAGCGGCCACCTGTACGGGTTGGACCGCGCGGTCGCCAACTGGGCGGACGGGCACCGCCCCCCGGCGGCCTACTGGATCGCCCGGGTGCTCAACACGGTTGGCCAGGGTGGCCTGATCCTGATGCCGGTCGCCGGGATCGTCGGCGGGCTGCTGGTGCTGCGCACCCGCTCGATCCGGCCCGTGCTGGTGTTCGCCGGGGCGTTTCTGCTGCTCTATCTGGGGGTCGGACCGCTCAAGCTGTGGACCGACCGCGCCGCGCCGAGCGCCACCGACAAGCCGCCGTACCTGCCGCCCGACGACGCGGTGCAGCTGTTCCACACCGCCGGCCGGTACGGCCTGTCGTACCCGTCCGGGCACCTGGCCAACGCGATCGTCTGGTACGGGGCGATCGCCCTGCTGGTGGCGGCGCTGCTGCGCAGTCACGGGCGGACGGCGCCGGCCACGCTGATCCGGCTGATCCGGGTGCTTCCGCCAGCGGTGCTGCTGATCACCACGACCTACCTGAGCTGGCACTGGTTGACCGATTCGGTGGCCGGTCTGCTGCTGGGTCTGCTGCTGGACCGGCTGCTGGGCCGGGTGCCCTGGGACGACATCCCGCTGCCGGCACTTCTGCACCGGTGGGACCGTCCCGCGCTGTTCGCCGTCGACCCACCCCGCTGACCCCGGAGACGGATGTCGGCAAGTCGACTCGGAAGGTCCGCACCGGCCTCGGGTCAGTTCTCCTCAATATGACGATTCGTACGATTCATGCCACGAGACCGCTCCGGTTGTTCACCGCCGCCGCCCTGGGTGCTGTGCTGCTGGGGACGATCGGCGGCAGCGCCGGTCACGCTGCTTCACCGGGTACGCCGGAGGCGTCGTTGGTGTCGGGTGTGCCGCTGGTCCAGCCCGTCGCGGTCGGGGCGGTGGATCTGCCGCCGGTCCTCGAACCGCCGCCTGGCCACCTCCGACGGGCTGACCTCCTCGCCCGCGGCGTCCAGGTCTACCGGTGTACGGGCGGTATGTGGGCCTTTGTCGAGCCGGCCGCGAACCTGGCAGGCTGGATGTGGCAGCCGATCGGGGTGGGGACCGCGATCCACTTCCGGGGACCGAGTTGGGAGTCCACCGAGGACGGCTCGCTGGTCGAAGCCCGGGTCGTCGCCTCGGTCCCGGTGCCGGGTTCCATTCCGCAACTGTTGTTGCAGGCGACCGGTAACCGGGGCGACGGGGTGTTCGGCCGAGTCGACTACGTGCAGCGGATCGCGACCAGCGGCGGCGTGGCGCCCGTCGGCGGTTGTCCGGACGGCCAGACGACCGGCGTGGCGTACCGGGCCGAGTACCGGTTCTACGTACCGGCCGCAGGTTAAAATGTCGGCGCCCGGGTGCCCCGGTGCCACGGCGCCTGGTGCCCGGTAACCCGGTGTCCGACGGCCCGGATGAGTGCTCTGAGTAATGGCTCTACGATAACCTCGGTCGCTACTTTGAGTAACCGCAGTTGCTGCCCGCCGGGGTCGGTCGCACCTCCTTTGCAATGCTTCCCTATCGGCTACATCATGATTGAGCTGCGATGATGCCGATGCTCGCTGGGGGTAGAAGGCCAGTGAGTTCTCACCCTCGGTGTGCGTCGCCTTGAGGGAAGCATTGCAAAGTCTCTCGGAACAGCTTCAGGTCGGTCAACGGATCGGTCACTGCAAGTGATGATCGGACCGTGCGTTACCTGGCGGGGTCGGTGGGCGTGCGGCGCCCGGCGGAGTTGGTGGGCTCCGGGTGGAGTTGGTGGGCCGCGGTGGAGTTTGTGGGTTGTGGCATCCGGTGGAAGTTGGTGGAGTCGGAGTCGCACCGGGGACAACGGGACGTTGATCTGGGCCTAGGGTTGGGCCGTGACCTCCCTGGCTCGGCGGCTCGGCGTACCGGACGCCGTGGTGATCGGTCTCGGTTCGATGCTGGGCGCGGGGGTCTTCGTGGTCTTCGCCCCGGCGGCGGCCAGCGCGGGTGGCCTCGGGTTGCTCGTCGCGCTGGCGCTCGCCGGATTCGTGGCGTTCTGCAACGCGACCAGCTCGGCGCGGCTCGCCGCCCGGTATCCCGAGTCCGGCGGGACGTACGTCTACGGCCGGGAACGCCTCGGTGACCTGGCCGGCTTCGTCGCGGGTTGGAGCTTCATCACCGGTAAGACGGCGAGCTGCGCCGCCATGGCGCTGACGGTGGGCGCCTACCTGTGGCCGGCACACGCCCGGCCGGTGGCGGTGGTGGCCGTACTCGTGCTCACCGCCGTGAACCTGCGCGGCATCGGCCGGACCGCGCTCGTCACCCGGGTGCTGGTCGGGCTGACCCTGGCGGTGCTCGCGCTGGTGGCCTTGGTGGGCGGGCTGACCGGCGCCGCCGACCCCGCCCGGATCGGCGGCTTCGCCGACGGCACGCCCCGGGGCGTGCTCACTGCCGCCGGGTTGCTGTTCTTCGCCTTCGCCGGGTACGCCCGGATCGCCACGCTCGGCGAGGAGGTCCGTGATCCGGAGCGGACGATTCCCCGGGCGGTGCCGCTGGCCCTCGGCGCGGTGCTGGCGGTCTATCTGGTGCTGGCCGTCGTGGCGCTCGCGGTGCTCGGGCCGGCTCGACTGGCCGGTTCGACCGCCCCGCTCGCCGACGTGGTGAGCGCCGCCGGGCAGCCGGGACTGGCCTGGGTGGTCCGGGCCGGTGCCGTGGTGGCGGTGACCAGCGTGCTGCTGGCGCTGATCGCCGGGGTGGGTCGGACCGGACTGGCGATGGCCCGCCGGCACGATCTGCCGGTCGCGCTCGCCGCCGTACACCCGAGGTTCCGGGTGCCGCACCGGGCCGAACTGGCGGTGGCGGCCGTGGTGGTCGTGGTGGTCTGCCTGGGCGGCCTGCGCGGCGCGATCGGCTTCTCCAGCTGCACGGTGCTGGTGTACTACGCGATCACCAACGCCGCGGCGCTCACCCTGGGCCGCGAGCCCGGTCGGCGCCTCCCGGTCCGGCTGCTGGCCCTGCTCGGCCTGCTCGGCTGCCTGCTGCTGGCCGTCAACCTGCCGACCGGCAGCGTGCTGGCCGGCCTCGGCGTGCTCGCCGCGGGTGCTGCCGGGTACGCCCTGCGCCGGCGGCTGACCGGGTCGCGCTGACCCGGTCAGTCCATCCGGGCACGGGTCAGTTCACCCAGGCACGGTCAGTTCACCCGGCCACGGTCAGTCCACCCAGGCGCCGCCGCGCATCACCCGGACCACCCGCAGGTCGTCGTCCAGCACCACGAGGTCGGCACGCCAGCCCGGTAGCAGCGAGCCCACCTGACCGTCCACGCCGAGCGCCCGGGCCGGGGTGGCCGAAGCCATCCGGCTGGCGTCCGGGATCGCGATGCCGGCGCCAACCGCCCGGCGCAGCGCAGCGTCCATGGTGAGGGTGCTGCCCGCGATGACCCCCGGGGTGCCGTCCGGCTCGACCAGCCGGGCCACCCCGTCGGCCACCACGACGGCCTGCCCACCGAGTTCGTAGTCGCCGTCGGCCATGCCGGCCGCGGCCATCGCGTCGGTGACCAGCGCGGCCCGGTCCGGCCCGGTCACGCCGGCCGCGAACGACAGGGTGCCGTCGTGCAGGTGGACACCGTCGGCGATCAGCTCACAGATCAGGTCGGGAGCGGCGAGCAGCGCGTAGACCGGCCCCGGTTCACGGTGGTGCGGCGGGCGCATTCCGTTGAAGACATGGGTGCCGACCGTGGCGCCCGCGTCGATGGCGGCCCTGGTCTCGTCGTAGGTGGCGTCGGTGTGCCCGATCGCCGCGACCACCCGCCGGGAGACCAGCAGCTTGATCGCGTCCAGCGCACCGGGCCGCTCGGGGGCCAGGGTGACCATCTTCACCGTGCCGCTACCGAGGTCCAGCAGCTCGGTCAGCTCGTCGATGGAGGCGTCCCGCAGGTGCTCGGGATGCTGCGCGCCACAGCGCCGCGTCGACAGGTACGGGCCCTCGTAGTGGATGCCCGCGAGCACCCCCTCGGCCACCAGCGGGGCGAACGCCGTGGTGGCGGCGCGCATCGCCTCGGTGGGCGAGCTGACCAGGCTGGCCAGCAGCGTGGTGGTGCCGTGCCGCAGGTGGAAGTCGGCGGCCCGACGGGCCGAGTCGGGATCGCCCGTGGTGAAGCTGTGCCCACCCCCACCGTGGGTGTGCATGTCGACGAAGCCGGGCATGATCCAGTGCCCGTCCTGGATCGACGGGTACTCGGCCACCGCTGTGATCCGTTCCCCGTCGATCTCCACGCAGCCCTGCCGGATGACGCCCGACGGCGTCACCACCTTGCCGGCGACGCGCAGCACCATCAGTAACTCTCCAAACTGTCGAGGGCGAGCAGTGCGGCGCCGAGGCAGCCGGCCTCGTCGCCGAGCGCGGCGGCCACCAGGGCGGGCTCCCGCTGAAAGGTGAGCCGCTGGGCGAGCGCGGTGCGCAGCGGGCCGAGCAGCTGGTCTCCCGCCTCGGCCAACCCGCCACCGACCACGATCACGGAGACGTCGTAGAGCGTCTGTCCGGCGAGCAGGCCGTCGGCGAGCGCGTCCACGGTAGCGCGCCAGACGGCCCCGGCCGCCGGCTCACCGGAGCGGGCCCGCCGCGCCACCTCGGCGGCGGTGGCCAGGGCGCCGGTGTGGGCGGCGTAGGCGCGGGCGACGGCCGACGCCGACGCCACCGCCTCCAGGCAGCCGAGCTGGCCGCAACCGCAGCGCGGTCCGCCGGGGCGTACCACGAGGTGGCCCAGCTCACCCGCGGCGCCGTGGGCGCCGGCGGCGGCCGACCCGCGCACCACGTGCGCCCCGGCGATCCCGGTGCCGATCGCCACGAACAGCGCGTGGTCGTGGCCACGTCCGGCGCCGAGCCGGGCCTCGGCCACCCCACCCGCACGCACGTCGTGGCCGAGCGCCGCCGGCAACCCCAGGCGGTCACCCACCAGGTCCCGCAGCGGTACGTCCCGGAAGCCCAGGTTCGCCGACCAGGCGGCGCGACCACGGACCTCGTCCACCACCCCCGGTACGACGACGCCGACGGCGACCGGGGTCCAGCCACGGTTCCGGGCGGCCTCGGACAGCTCGGTCGCGACCGAGCAGACGGTGTCCACGACCGCCTCGGGGCCACGCTCGGCCCCGGTGGGGTGCCGGGCGGTGTGTCGGGGAACGCCGTCGGCGCCGACGAGGGCGGACTTGATACCGGTGCCGCCCACGTCGAGCGCGAGGACGACGTCGGTCATCCGGTCAGTACCACGGAGCGGGTGAGGTGCCGGGGTGCGTCGGGGTCCAGCCCGCGAACGGTGGCCAGGGCCACCGCGAACCGCTGGGCCAGGATGAGGTCGGCCATCGGGTCCAGCGGGGTACGTCCGGCCGCCCACCGGCCGAGCACCGTGTGACAGCCGTGGGTGCGGCTGTGCAGGAACGTCGCGCCGGTGGCCTCGACGTCCTCCTCCAGTCCGGTGGGGACGGTGCCGAACGCCCAGACCAGCCGGTTCGGTCCGGAGATCGCGATCGGCCCGTGCCGGTAGTCCATCGCCGGGTACGCCTCGGCCCAGAAGTTGGCGGCCTCGCGGCACTTCAGCGCGGCTTCGTGGGCCAGCCCGACGGTCCAGCCGGTGCCGAGGAAGGTGGCCTGGTCCACCAACTCGGGTCGGGCCGGCACCGGGCAGCGCACCGCGACCTCGGCGTCCGCGGCCAGGGCCTGCGGGTCGGTGCCCAGGTGGGCCCGCAGCAGCGCGAGCACGCTGGTGGCGAAGCGGGTCTGCACCACCGAACGCTCGTCGGCGAACGGCAGCGCGATGGTGGCCGCCGCGAGGTCCGCCGCCGGGGACGCCGGGTCGGCCACGAACAACGTGGTCGGCCGCTGTCCGCGTACCGCCCGGAGCAGGTCGACGACCTCGGTGGTCATCCCGGAGCGGGAGATGGCGAGGATCCGGTCGTACCGCCGGTTCATCGGGAACTCGGATGCCTGGAAGGCGTCCGTCTCGCCCTGCCCGAGGCTCTCCCGCAGTCCCGCGTACGCCATCGCGACGAACCAGGAGGTGCCGCAGCCGACCACGGCGACCCGCTCGCCGGGACGGGGCAGGTCCACCGTCGACCGCTCGGCCAGCTCGCCGGCCTGGATCCAGCACTCCGGCTGGCTGGCGATCTCCGCTTCGACGTACGACATCTCTGCTCCTCGGAACTCCGCGCCACCACTGCGCGAAACGGCTTGGTTCTGCCGTCTTTGGCGCATCATTCTGCGCGAACTCGTAACGCGGTGGCAATAGGGCCGCCGATCGCGCAGGTCAACCGTTTGCGTCCCGATAGTTTCGCGCACTATCGTGCAGCCATTCCATCACGGTACGTGCAGGGAGGGGCCTCCGGTGGACCGGTACGCCAGGTGGAACGCCCTGCTCGAACTGCTGACCGACAGCGGTCGGGTCAGCGTCGAGGACGCCGCGAACCAGCTGGGTGTCTCGCAGGCCACCATCCGGCGGGACTTCGACCAGCTCGCCCAGCAGCAGATGATCACCCGTACCCGGGGTGGTGCCGTGGCCAACGGCGTCTCGTACGACCTGCCGCTGCGCTACAAGACCGCCAAGCACTCCGCCGAGAAGCAGCGCATCGGCACGGCGGCCGCCGCGCTGGTCTCCCCGGGCATGGTGGTCGGGCTGAACGGCGGCACCACCAGTACCGAGGTGGCCCGCGCGCTCGCGGTCCGGCCGGACCTGAACACCAGCGCCGAGGGCGCCCAGCTCACCGTGGTCACCAACGCCCTCAACATCGCCAACGAACTGCTGGTGCGGTCCCGGATGAAGGTGGTGGTGGCCGGCGGGGTGGTCCGGCCCAAGTCGTTCGAGCTGGTCGGACCGCTCGGCGGGGCGTTGCTGCGCGAGGTCACCCTGGACGTGGCCCTGCTCGGGGTGGACGCCGTCGACCCGCATCTCGGCGCGGCGGCGCACCACGAGGGTGAGGCGGCGATGAACAACCTCATGGTGGCCCGGGCCAAGCGGGTCGTGATCATCGCGGACTCGTCGAAGCTGGGCGGGCACGCCTTCGCGCGGATCTGCCCGGTCGAGCGGATCGAGATCCTGGTGACCGATTCGGGCGGGGACCCGCGGACCGTCCAGTCGTTCCGGGACGCCGGAGTGCACGTGGTGTGCGCCTGATGCGCGTCTGCCCCGGGGCTGATGCCCGTCTGCCCCAGGGCTGAGGTGCGCCTGCCCCAAGAGGTGGGTGGCCCCGGCCGAGCGTTTCGGGGCACCGCTATTTCGGATAGCAGACTATTGTTCCTCCCGTCATATCAGCGACCCGGGAGGGGCCTTGGCCGCCGTACTTGAGATCGAAGGGCTACGGAAGACCTACCGTGGCCGTCGCCGGGGCACCCGGCGGGCGTTGGACGGCTTCGACATGCACGTCGAAGCCGGTCAGGTGCATGGTTTCCTCGGTCCGAACGGATCAGGAAAGACGACGACGCTGCGTACGCTGCTCGGCCTGATCCGGCCGGACAGCGGCCGGATGGCGCTGCTCGGCCAGGAGGTGCCACTGGCACTGCCCCAGGTCGCCGGGCAGGTGGGTGCCATCGTGGAGAGCCCGCAGTTCTTCCCGAACTTCTCCGCCCAGGACACCCTCTCGCTGCTCGCCGGCGCCGGTCAGGTGCCGCCCAGCCGGGTCGGCGAGGTCCTGGAACTGGTCGGTCTGCGGGACCGGGCCAGGGAGCGGGTGAAGACGTACTCGCTCGGCATGAAACAGCGGCTGGCGGTCGCGTCGGCGCTGCTCAAGGACCCGAAGCTGCTCATCCTGGACGAGCCCGCCAACGGCCTGGACCCCGGCGGCATCCGGGAGATGCGGTCGCTGATGAGCGACCTCGCCTCCGCCGGGATGACCGTGGTGCTGTCCAGCCACATCCTCGGCGAGGTGCAGCTCATCTGCGACTCGGTCACCATCATCTCGCTCGGCCGCCGGGTCGCCGCGGGGCCGGTGACCGAGGTGCTGGCCCAGCACTCCGGAGGCGGCTACCGGGTCCGCCTGGAAGCCGTGGCCGACCTGCCGACGGCCGCCGACGAGCTGACCCGGGCCGGTGCCCGGACCACGGTGGCCGAGGACCACCTGCTGGTACACGGCGTGGACAAGCCCGCCTCGATCACCCGCACCCTCGCCGCGCACGACCTGTACGTCAGCGAACTGGCGCCGGTCACTGTCGACCTGGAGAGCGTGTTCCTCGAACTCACCGGCACCGCGCCGGTACCCGGTCAGCACCGCCAGGTCGACCAGTCCGCCGTACCCGACGAGAGCGGGACGGCCAAGGGGAGGTGGGGGGTATGAGCCTGTACCGCACCGAGTTGCGCCGGCTGTTCAAGCGCCGGCTCACCCGGCTGATGCTGGCACTGCTCGTCCTCACGCTCGCCGGCATCACCGTGGCGTTCAGCGTCGCCAGTCACAAGCTCGGTCCCGCGCAGATGGCCGTCGCCGAGCAGCGGGCCGATGCCGAGTACCAGGAACAGTTGCGGTACTTCGAGCAGTCGGTGCGGGACTGCGAGGCGGCCAAGCAGCGGGGTGAGGACATCAAGGACAAGTTCCCGCCGGACTGCGGCCGGGACTTCGGCCCGACCCGGGAGAATTTCCGGGCCGAGTGGTACCTGCCGTACCAGTTCGAATTCCGCAAGGAGTTCGCGATCTTCATCTCGGTGTTCGCCGGCGTCCTGGCGCTGTTCGCGTTCATCGTCGGCGCCTCGTACGTCGGCGCCGAGTGGAGCACGGGCGGGATGATGAACCTGCTGCTCTGGCGGCCCAGACGACTACGGGTGCTGGGCACGAAGCTGGCCGCCCTGCTGACCGGGGTGGCCGGCCTGGCGGTGGGCCTTGGCGCGCTCTGGACACTCGCCTTCTGGCTGATCGGCCGGTACGACGGGGTGACCGGCAAGCTCACCAGCGGGGTGTGGCAGTCGTTCGCCCTCACCGGTGCCCGGGGGATCGGCCTGGTGCTGGCGATCGCCGTGGTCGCCTTCGGGCTGGCCTCGCTGGGCCGGCACACCGCCATGGCGCTCGGCGCGGCCGTCGCGGTCGGGGTGATCAGTGAGATCGGCCTGCGGATCGCGCTGAACATCGCGGGCGTCCGCTTCGGCGACCGGTTCGTGCTGTCCACCTACGCGGTGGCCTGGTTCAACAAGAAATGGGTGTTGCAGGACTACAACGCCTGCAACTTCACCCAGGGCGAGTGCCGGCCCGCCGAGTTCGTGGTGACCTGGCAGCAGTCCGCCTGGCTGCTCGGGCTGGGCACGGCCGTCGTGCTGGTCGCCGCGTTCTGGACGATGCGCCGCCGCGACATCACCTGACGAAAGGAAGGGCCCCTTGTTATCGCTTTTTGTATAGGAAGGGGCCCTTCTTAACAGCTGGTGCCCTGGTGAGCACGGATCGTCGGGATGCCGGGCGGGGTGGTCACGCTGGACCGGGGTGTCGGAGGGGCGGATTAGGCTGGATGGTGCCCCGACCGGTTCTGGACCCCTGGAGCGCCATGCCACCGCCCGCCGAAGCCGACGCCGGCCGAGCGCCCGGTGTCGAGAGGGGGCCCGGTGTCGATAGGGGGCCCGGTGTCGAGGAAGGGTCCGATGTCGAGGGAGCGCCCGATGTCGAGGACGGGCCCGCCGCCGAAGGCGATGATCTGGATCGTCCGGCCGGCGCCGCCGATCGCGATGTTCCGGGCCGTCCGTCCGGTGCCGAGAGCCCGACGCTGACCGAGCGGGAACGCGCCATTCTGGATTTCGAACAGCGCTGGTGGCGGCACGCCGGCGCCAAGGAACAGGCGATCCGGGACACCTTTGAGCTGTCCGCCACCCGTTATTACCAGCTCCTCAACGGCCTGCTGGACAATCCGGCGGCGCTCGCCGCCGAACCGGTCCTGATCGGCCGGCTGCGCCGGCTGCGCGCGACCCGCGCTCGCGGCCGACGGCGGTGACCTTGCCGTCGACCCGGGCCAACGGTTGGCGGTGTGACCCGCCGTCGACCCGCGCCCGTGGTCGGCGGCGCTGACTACCGTTCGTAAGATCGCAGTCCGTTACCGAGAGCGATGAACGTCGGTGCCCATTCGCCAACGAAGATGCCCCAGCGGTCGGCCCGGTCCATCCCGGCATGCTCGAACCGGTTTGAGACGGCCCAGGTGACAAACGAGATGCCGATGCTGGCGATCCCCGCGATGTAGCAGTGCTCAGCCCGCAACCCCAGGTCGTGCAGTTGTTTCAACATCCTGCGATCCCCCATCCTCGCCACTGGCGGCCACCGCCCAGACGGTCGCCCACCTGGTACGGACGCTACCGGGCGACGACCGGCGGTTTTCCCGATTCTCGGATCGCGACCGGATCCCGACGAGGTTCCGATGAGGTTTCTGGTGAGGCAGACCGACCCGGCATTGGTCACGCTCGGTAACCCGAGCGAGCAGGCCAGGCCCTTTGCCTGCTATGTCTATGAGCCATAAATATGACCCCACAGACATGGAGGTTGCACCGTTCCTCGCTCGTCCGGAAGTGACGCTGAGCGCGTGCCGGCGACCGAAGGACCGACGCGGACCCATCGGGCGCGTGGTCAGGGGGCGCGTGGTCCGCGGGTGATGAGGGGCGCGTGGTCGGGCGGCGTGTGGTCGGGCGGCCTATGGTAAGGACGTGGCCGCGGCACGGACCCTGGAGATCGCCGGCCGGGAGGTGACGATCACCAACCCGGACAAGGTCGTCTTTCCGGCTGCCGGGCACACCAAGCTCGACCTGATCCGGTACTACCTGGCGGTCGCCGAGGGGGCGCTGCGCGGCGTCAATGGCCGGCCGATGATCCTCAAGCGCTTCGTGAAGGGCATCACCGAGGAGGCGTTCTTCCAGAAGCGGGCGCCGACCAACCGGCCGGACTGGGTGGAGGTGGCGGAGCTGCGCTACGCCTCGGGGCGGTCGGCCGAGGAGGTGGTGGTTCGGGACGCCGCGGCGCTGGCCTGGGTGGTGAACCTGGGCTGCGTCGACCTCAACCCGCACCCGGTACGTGCCAACGACCTCGACCACCCGGATGAACTGCGGATCGACCTGGATCCGGTACCGGGTGTCGAGTGGGCGCAGATCCTCGACGTGGCGGTCGTCGTCCGCGAGGTGCTGGCCGACCACGGGCTGGTGGGCTGGCCGAAGACCTCCGGGTCCCGAGGTTTCCACATCTACGCACCGATCACCCCGGACTGGTCGTACCGGCAACTGCGACTGGCGGCCGAGACGGTGGCCAGGGAGGTCGAGTTACGGGCGCCCGACCTGGCCACCAGCCGGTGGTGGAAGGAGGAGCGGGAGGGCGTCTTCGTGGACTTCAACCAGAACGCCAAGGATCGTACGGTCGCCTCGGCCTACTCGGTGCGACCCACTCCTGACGCACGGGTTTCCACGCCGCTGAGCTGGGACGAGGCCACCACCTTCGACCCGAGACAGGGCACGCTGGGCACCGTCCCGCAGCGGTACGCCGAGCAGGGTGACCCGTGGGCCGAAATGGCGTCCGGCGCCGGTTCGTTGGAACCGCTGCTCGACCTGGCCCGCCGGCTCGGTCCGGCGGAAAAGCCACCGGCCCGCGAGTCGTCGTCCGGCCGCAGGACGCCGTCCGGCGCCGGTTCCTCGCCCGACCGTGATTCGTCCGACCGTGATTCGTCCGACCGTGATTCGTCGTCCGGCCGGGGTGCCACCGGTGGACGGCGGACGCCAACCATGCCACTCGTCGAGGTCGCCCGGGCCCGGACCCGGGACGAGGCGTTGGCCGGGTTGGCCCGGTGGCGGGAACGGCATCCGGCCGTCATCCCCTACCTGCGGCCGGCGGACACCCTGGTGGACGGGATGCGGGGCAGCAGTTCGGTCTGGTACCGGGTCCGGATCAACCTTCGGCACGTGCCCGAGGAACAACGGCCCGGACAGGAGCCGCTGGAGGTCGACTACGACCCCTGGGCCGGCCGGACCGGATCCCCGCCGTAGCACCCCGGGCCGGGACCGGATCCGCTCAGTTGTATGCGGCGGACCAGGAGCGGATCCGCTCCGTTGAGTGGCGCACACCATGACTGGATCCGCTCCGTCGGGTGGAGCACACCAGGACCGCATCGGCACCGTTATGCGCACAGACGGATCGAAACCGTTGTGCACCCAGACGGATCGGCTCCGTTGTGCGCCCAGACGGATCCGCTCCCTGACGCGTGGCGGACAGGGTGCCGCGGCGGCCATACAATCCCGGTTCGTGGCAGGTGACGTCCGGCTCACGCCGGTTGACGAGGAAACCCTGGAACCGCTGCTGTCGGTGGCCGCCGCCGAGGCCGAGCCGGACGAGGTGATGCCACCCGTCGAGGCGCCGGCCGGGTGGTCGCAGGCGCGCCGGGATGCGTTCCGGGCGTTCCACCGGGCCAGCTACGGCGGCCTGGACGGGCCGACCCGCACGGTCATGTACGCGATCCACGTCGGGGGCGAGGTGGTCGGCATGATCCGGATGAGCCGCACCAAAGTGCCGGACAGCGTCGAGACCGGGATGTGGCTCGGCCGCTCGGCCCGGGGCCAGGGGATCGGACCGGCCGCCCTCCGGGCCCTGCTCCAGGAAGCTGTCAAGGTCGGCGCGGCCCGGGTGGTCGCCAACACCACCTCGGACAACGGCGCGGCACTGGCCGTGCTGGCCCGGTGTGGCGCTGTCCTGCGGCCCGATGGCGAGGTGGTGCGCGCCGAGCTGCGGCTCGACGCCTGAGCCCGCGCGCCGTCGCCTGGTGTACCGCCGGCTCGCCGCCGGCCCGGACGGTGTCGACGGGCCGGCCGGGCGGTTGCCGACGCACCCGGGCCGACGGGGTCGACGTACCGATCGGGTGATTGCCGACGCCCCGGCCGGGTGGTTTGCCGATCCGACGCGGCCGGTCGGTCAGTCCCGCCGCCGGTACGGGTCCTGCGGCGCGCGCAGCAGGGACGGATCCTGCCGGATCAACTCGGCCAGTCGGGCAGCGGATTCGTCGGTGTCACTATCCGGGTCGGGCGTCCAGGTCGTCGGTTCCCGATCGGGCAGCCAGACGGTCGGTTCCGGGTCGGATGCCCAGGGTACCGGCGGCGGCGCCGACCACGCCTCGGGTACCGGCCATGCCTCGTGCCGGCCGTCCGGCTCGGAGTGGGTCGCGGCGACCGGTCGCACGGGCAGCGCTCCGCCGTCCGTTGGGACGAACCCGTGGTGCCCGCCGTCGGGCTGGGTGAAGTTGTGCTCGCTGGCGTCGGGATAGCCCGACCCGGTGCCGGTGCCGGTGTCGGTCGGCTGGAACTGCGCGGCGGCGATGCCGGTGCCGGACGCCGGGAGCGGGGTGGGCGGCGAGGTGGACGCCGGCGCGGGCGGGGGCTCGTCGTCGCTCAGGACGGTGAGTTGACCGTCCAGCCACTCGACCCGGACGCCCGCTCCGGCCGTACCCTCCTCGGCCCACAACGCGACCCGGAGCCGGGGGTGGTGCGCGACCACCCGGCGCACGGCTTCGATCACCTCGTCGATGGCGGATCGGTCCCCGCTCGGCTGTCCAGCGCGCTCGGTCGCCCGACGCCGGTTCAGCTCCTCCATCCTGGCCATCCGGTCCAGCGCGTCGTCCAGTTCGCCTCGCACCAGGCTCCCTTCCTCGCTATGCGTCCGGCGCGGAATCAGCTTGACCCGTCCCGCAGGGCCCGCGCCAGTGCCCGCTCCAATACCATCAGCAGCGCGTCGCGTACCGACAACCGGTCCCGGGCGTCGAACCGGGTGATGGGTACCTGCTCGTTGATGGCCAGCGCCCAGCGGATCTCGTCGAGGGAGTGTTCCAACCGCCCGTGGAACGCGTTCACGCCCACCACGAACGGCAGTTCGGCTCGCTCGAAGTAGTCGATGGCCGGGTAGCAGTCGTCCAGCCGGCTGCTGTCCACCACGACGAGAGCGCCCAACGCGCCCCGAGCCAAATCGTCCCACATAAATCCGAATCGAGCCTGTCCGGGCGTACCGAAAAGGTAGAGCTTCAGGCTCTGGTCGATGGTGACGCAACCGAAGTCCATCGCCACCGTGGTGGTGGTCTTGTCCGAGGTGGTACCCGGGTCGTCCACTCCGAGGCTGGCGGCCGTCATCTCCGCCTCGGTGGTGAGGGGGGCGATTTCCGAGATGGCGCCGACGGTGGTGGTCTTGCCCACGCCGAAGCCGCCGGCGATCAACACCTTGACCGGTACGGGCGGGGTGCTGGCGGCGTGTCGCGCCGGCCGGTACGGCTCGGGTCCAGGGTCGACGACCCGCCAGTTAGGAGAGCGCACGGAGTCCATCGATAACTCTCAGGATGAGGTTGGGATTCGTGGACGGATCGACCT
Organism: Plantactinospora sp. A48; assembly: GCF_055793945.1. NCBI lineage: Bacteria > Bacillati > Actinomycetota > Actinomycetes > Micromonosporales > Micromonosporaceae > Plantactinospora > Plantactinospora sp. A48. The sequence goes on from NZ_JBTIXF010000008.1 coordinate 50,571, forward strand.
CGACGTGTACGTCGAGGAAGCCGGCGGCCCGCAGGTCGCCGACCAGCACGCGGGCGACGCCGATCTGCAGGCGGAGCCGGGCCGAGATTTCGGCGACCGACAGTGGCTCGTGGCACAGCAACACTATGCCTCGGCATTCGGGGGCGAGATCGGCGAAGGGTGGCCCGGTCGGGCGGTACCCGTCGCGGGTCGTCACCTGCGTCTCCAACCCGATCGCCGGGTCGGCGCCGGTTACCCGGCCGGCGGTGAGGACGAACGGGCGCGGGGTGACGGACGGTGCGGCCTGGATGGCCTCCGTCAGCCGGCGATCCTCGCTGACCGGTTGCGAAGCCGCGAGAAAGGGCCGGATCCGGGGCCTGTGCTCCGGATCCGGCTCGTCGTCACCGGCGGGCCAGGTCACGACTGGACAGAGTTCTTCAGCTCGACGATCAGCCGTGGCGTGAGGGCGGCCCCGGCCCGACCGGCGAAAAGGGTCATCTCGTAGGCGACGGTGCCCAGGTTCGCGGACCGGTCCGCGACGACGCCCAGCACCGAGCCGCTGCTGATCGAGCTGACCAGGAGGTAGCCGTCGGTCATGTCCACCACGACCCGGTTGAGGTTGCCGAGCGAGTACCAGTTGGCCGCGCCACCGGCGAGGCTGGTCAGCCCCGAGACCACCGCGGCGAGCCGTTCGGCGTTGGACCTGTCCCGGATTGCTGACATTGCCATCAGCAGACCGTCCGAGGAGACGGCGATCGCCTCGAGCACGCCCGCCGTGCTGGAGGTGAACGAATCCAGCAGCCAGTTGAAGGTCCGGGCCTCCGGACTGAGGTCGGCCGGTCCGTGCTGTTCGGGACGGTCCACATGGTTCTGTGTGAAGGGGCTGGTCATCATGATCCCTCTTCGTCGCGGTGTTCGGATCTGATCTCGCGCAGGGCACGGGCGACCCCGGACTCGATCTCGGTTACGAGGCTACGTGCCTCCTCGGGGTCGGTGGGGCGGGCCAGGGCTGGCGGGCGGTCGATCCGGATCATCGAGGAGGTCAGTGACTTGCCCGGCACCCGTCGGCTGAGCTGCCCGGGAGTGCCGGTTCCCGGTGCCGCGCCGGACCCGCCGTTGACACCGGACCCGCCGTTGGCGCCGGACCCGCCGGTGGCGCCGAGCCCGCCGTTGGCGCCGGTGCCGAGGCGGGTCACCGATTCCTCCTGCGCCCGACGTACGCCGTCCTCGAACTGCTCGACGAGGGCGCGCACGGCGGCGGGATCGGCGGGCTCACGGCCGCTGTCCGGGGCGGCTCCGCTGCCCGGCGCAGCTCCGCCGGCCGGTGGCACCCCGGTGCCCGGGTCGGTCCGGGCACCGTCGCGCTGGCCCGTGGTTGGCCGCGCCGGCAGGTGGGAGCCGGGTACCCGCTGGCGCAGCGGGGCGCGCTGGGAGCGGACGCTGGCCGTACCCCGGGCCGGGTTGATCTCGGTGGTTTCGGCGTCGGCCCCGGTGAGCGGTACCGGCCGGCCGCCGAGGTCGGGACCGGGGCGGGACTCACCCGGTCCGGCACCGCTCCGGGTGCCGCTGGATTCCCCGGTGACCAGGTCGAAGGCGTTCCAGGACTGGCCGACCATCAACCGGGTGGCCCGGTCGACCAGGTCCGCGCTGAACACCGGCTCGGGCCTGGACCGTATCCCGGAGGCAGGCGACGGACCGGCCTGATCAGCCGACCCGCCCAGCCCGGCGGACGGGCCCGGCCGGACGGATGGGGCATCGGTGGGTGCCGGCGCGTCCCGGTCGCTGACCGGTGCCTGGCCCACCGCGAGGCCCACCGAGGTCCGGTCGGCCGGGGGATCAACCGGGGCCGGGTCCGCGGCGGAATCAACCGGTACGCGGCCGCCCGGATCACCCGGTGCCTGTCCCACCGCGAGACCCGTCGGTTGCTCGGTCCGGCCGGTCATCGTCCGGCTTCCGGTGGCGCCGCCGACCCCGGCGGGCGGCGCGGTCGGGGCGGACAGTTCGGCGGTGGCGGCAGCGGCCGTCGCTCCCGCGACCGGCTCGGTGGCGGTGCTGGCCGGGGCGAGGTCAGGAGCGCTGGCCGGGATGGGACCGGCGGTGAGGGCGGGGGTGAAACCAGGGGTGATGGCCGGGGTGTCGGTCCGAGCCGTGGTCAACAGCCGCTCGGCCAGGTCCAGGTGTACGGTGACGCCCCCACCGGGGGTGGCCGAGAGACGCACCTGCCAGCCGTGCCGTCGGGCCAGCCGGCCGACCACGAACAGGCCGAGCACCTCGGTGGGTGCGAGGTCGAGCCGTTCCCGGCGGGCCAACCGGGAGTTCTCCTCGGCCATCCGCCGCTCGGGCATCCCGATGCCGTGGTCGACGAGCGTGAGTCGGGCCCCGCCCGGCACCCGCTCGCCGCCGACCGTGACCCGGGTGTGCGGCGCAGAGAAGGCGGTGGCGTTCTCCATCAACTCGGCCAGGGCGAGCACCAGATCACCCACCACGGCCGGTGCCACCAGGATGTCCGGCTCCACCCGGACGTCAACCCGGGTGTAGTCCTCGATCTCGCCGAGTGCCAGCCGGACGATGTTGGCCAGCGACGCCGGCGCGGTGTGCCCGTCGGTACCGGTCGATCCGGAGAGCACCACCAGGCTGCTGGCGCTGCGGCGCAACCGGCTGGTGACGTGGTCGAGTCGGTAGAGGTGCTGGAGCCGGCCGGGGTCGGTCTCCCGGGTCTCCAGCCGGTCGATCAGGGAGAGTTGCCGGCCCACCAGGTTCTGCGTACGCCGTCCGACGTGGCCGAACATCTGCGCCACGTTGCGGCGGCTCACCACCTGCCGCTCGACCAGCCGGGCGGCCGTGCCCTGGACCCGTTCGAACGCTCGGGCCAGGTCGCCGATCTCGTCCCGGCCCCGGATATCGACATGGTCCAACCGGACCGCGCTCGCGGACTCCGACTCGTCGTCGGCGACCCGGGTCAGCTCGGCGTCGGCGAGCCGGGCCACCCGTTCGGCGGAGCGGGTCAGTCGGATCAGCGGTCGGGCGACCGTCCGTGCCACCGCCAGGCTGAGGCCGACGACCAGCACCAGCGTCAGCAGTGCGGCGGCGCCCACCAGGTACGCCTCGGTCAGTGCCCGACGCTGCTGTGCGGTCGCCTCGGCGATGACGTCGGCCGCCACCTTCTTCTCGACGAACTGGCCCAGGGTGATCATCGAGGCCACCGCGGGGAACAGCGTTTTCGTATCGACCCCGGCGATCGCGCCGGCCGGGTCGATGGCGCCGGTCGTGAGGAAGTCCTTGCTGGTCCGAGCCATCACGGCGTCCTGCTCCAGCACCTGCAACTGCCATTGTTCCTGGGTGGCGAGGGAGGTGAAGCGCTGGTTGTTGACCATCAGCGAGGCCAGGTTCGCGATGAACGCGGAACCGACCCGCTGGGTGGCAACGGGGTCGCCCCGGCTGGCCACCACCAGCAGGATCAGGGTGGCGCCGGTTCCGATGCCCTCGTCGTTGCGCAGCAGGGCGTCGAGGGCGAGGATCTGCCGGCCCGCGGTGGTCCGGGTGTCCACGTCGAACTGCAACCGCAACGAGTCGATGAGGGACTGGTCGAGCGGGCCGATCGCGGACATGACCTGGTCCGTGCTGGCCTTGCGGGCGAGCACGGCCGCCCGCAGATCGGCCAGCTTGCGTACGCCGTCCAGGGCGGTCCGGACCCGGTCGGTCAGTTGTCCGTGGAACTCGGCCCGCAGGTCGGACATCCGGTCGTCGACGACGGCGGACTTCTGTACGAGCTGACCGCGATCCACCAGGCCCAGCAGATAACCGACCGACAGCATGCGTTCCTGCTGGAGGTCCTGGATCAGGGTGCCGACCCGGTTGGCGAGCCGGACGTTGTCCGCGATCTTCCCGGCCCGGGTGGCCGCGCTGATCCGGCTGCCGGCGACGGGCACGGCGAGAGCGACCATGCTGAGCAGCGGCACGATGACCAGCAGCGCGAGCTTGCCGCGGATCCGGAGCCTACCGAGCAGCATCGGTACGTCCCCACCGTGTCGGTTGGTTGTCCCGGGCGCCGGTGTTGACCGGCGTGCGGGCGTTGGCGCCGGGACCGGAGCCGGCCGGGACCGGCTGGGCCCAGTCCATCGCCTCCCACCGGCGCGGCTCGGGCTGTCCGGCGCCGCCGGGTGGGTCGCCAGGGGTCCGCGGCGGCCGGATGTCGTCGGAGCTGTTGTCCAGCCCGGCCGCCAGCGCCGCCGCCGCCCGCCGCGCCCGGGTCGCCCGGCGCCGGGCCGTGATGACGGCGGTCGTGACCACGGCCATGGACAGCAGCACCGCGAGGGCGGCCGCTCCGACGGCCAGCCAGCGTCGGGCGTCGACGCCGGCTGAGCGGTCCCGCACGAGATCGTCGAGTTCGGACAGGATGATCGTGCCGAGTTCGACGGCCGTCTGCTGCGCGGTGGACCGGGCCCGCGCCACGATGGTCGGGTCCGGCAGGACCATGCCCGGTTTCCGCCCGGCCGTTCCGCCACCGGACTCCCCGGGCAGCGTGACGGTCCCGGCCAGCGCGCCGATCGCCCGCTGGTAGTTGTCCAGCCGGCTCAGCAGGTTGCCACCGAGATTCGTGCTCAGGGTGCTGTCGACGGCTTCCTGGAGGTCCGTCACGGCGTCGTTGGCCGGAACGAAGGTGGACAGTCGGGAGGCCGTGATCTCGCCCAGCGCGGCGAGCCGTTCGGTGGCGGGCCGGGCCGGTGCCAGGGCGACCACGTCGGACAGTCGACCGGCGGAGATGAGCGCCGTGGGGAGGTCCTTCGCGGCGACGTCCTGGAGTTTCGCCGAGTCCGAATCGGGGTCGCGGCCCAGTCCGGAGCTGTCCTGGACCTTGGTGTAGAGGGCCAGCAGCAGGTCCGTCGCCTCCTGGTACGCCGCCAGGGTCTCCTGAGGCGCCCCACCGGCCCGCTCGGGCAGCTTGTTGATCTTGGCTCGGAGGCTCGACCAGCGCTCGGTGGTCCGCAGGTCGTCGCCCAGCCGCTGATCCACGGCGCTGGCCTCCTCGACCGCCCGGGCCAGCGTGTCCCGCGAGGCGGGCCGGCCGGTCACGGCGGCCGACTGCGCGTCCGCGAGGGCGCTGGTCACCGGCCAGAGCGCCTGGAGGTACGTGATGCCGTTCCGCTCTCCGGCCGCGGCCGACCGGTTGTCTCCGGTGTCCCGCCAAACCTGTACGAAGAGGACGGCCACCGGTACCAGCAGGGCGACGGCCAGCACCAGTGGCAGGGTGATCCCCGGTGCGGGCGGCCGGCGGGCGGCCAGGGTCGCACGGTTGTCCATCGTCGGTCTCCTCCGGCACGGGAGTCGGGCGGGCGCGGCTGGGTGGGCCCGGAGTTCGGGCGACGGGAGCCGATCAGTCCCATGCACCGGACCGGAAACCTAACTGATGTCCAGCTAATACGATCCACTCCTAACGGTCTGGTTTCCGTCACTCTGGACTTTGGTGACCGTACGTACCGCTGCTCGCGCCCTAGGTGGCGAACCGTGGAGGTGGCTCGGCGGATTAGGGGGTGTGTACGAAACATCGGAATTCACGCGATCCGAAGTTGTCCCACCAGCTGGCGTGAACGATGGGCGTTCGCCGGGCCGGAGCTGCCGAAATGGCGAGCCCGGCCACCCGTACGGGGGATCTCAGCCGGGCCACAGGCGGACGCCCGTACGGTGGGCGCATGCCAACCGCCGTGCCGGCGCGACTGCGCCGGGTCCTGCCCCGGATGTCCACGCGGCGCGTGGTCGCCACCGCGACGGTGACCGTCGTCCTCGCTGGCCTCGTGGGCTGGGCGGTCTGGCCGGAACGCCGGGCGTTCAGCACCACCGACGCGATGCTGACCGTGCTGTCCGGGCCGGCCGGGACCGAGCCGGTCGAGCTGGACACCCGGCTGTACCTGCCGGCGGCCGCGTCGGCGGCCCGGCCCGTGCCGGCGGTGCTGCTCGGGCACGGGTTCGGCGGCACCAAGGAGTCGGTCCGGTCCGACGCGGAGGACCTGGCCGACCGGGGCTACGCGGTGCTCACCTGGACAGCGCGCGGCTTCGGCCGCAGCGGCGACCGGATCCACCTGGACAGTCCGGACTACGAGGTGCGGGACGCCTCCCGGTTGCTGGACTGGTTGGCCGCCCGACCGGACATCCGCCGGGACGGTCCCGGCGATCCCCGGGTGGGGGTGGTCGGCGGGTCGTACGGCGGCGGCCTCGCGCTGTTGCTCGCCGGCCAGGATCCCCGGGTGGACGCGATCGTTCCGATGATCACCTGGAACGACCTGGCCCGGTCGTTCCTGCCGGAGTCGACCGGGCGACCGGTGACCGACGGCGTCTTCAAGAAGGGCTGGGCCGGCATCTTCTTCGGCGGCAGCCCCGCCGCCGACCCGGGCGTCGGCCCCGGCGTGGCGCCCGGAGCCGGTGGGCAACCGACGGCGACCGAGCCGACCCGGCCGGGCGGTTCGGCCGATCCGACAGCCGGGCCCGCAGGACCGGTGGGCACGGCCGATCCGACCGCCCGGCCGGGTGGGCAGCCGGCGGCGGGGCAGCCGGGGGCGGCCGATCCGGCGTGCGGCCGGTTCGCGGCCGACGTGTGCCGGGCGTACCTGGAGATCGCCACCAACGGGCGGGCCAGCGCGGACGCCGTGGCCCTGCTGCGCCGGTCGAGCCCGGCCGGCGTGCTGGACCGGATCAAGGCGCCGACCCTGCTCGTCCAGGGCCAGGCGGACACCCTCTTCCCGCTCGCCGAGGCGGACGCCAACGCCCGGGGCATCGCGGCCACCGGCACGCCGGTCCGGGTGGCCTGGTTCACCGGTGGCCACGACGGTGGCGCCGGGCCGAAGAGCGACCAGGACCGGGTGCGCTACCTGACCGCGCAGTGGCTGGACCACTACGTGAAGGGCACCGGTCCGGCTCCGGCCGACAGCTTCACCTGGTCCCGGCTGGCCGGGTTCGACGCGCTGGACCGAGGGCTGGTCGCCACCGGGTACTCCACCGACCGGTACCCGGGACTGACCGGCACGGCGACCCGGACGGTGCCCGTCGCGGGGCCACCGCAACAGATCGCGAACCCGCCCGGCGGTAACCCGGCGGCCATCTCGGCGCTGCCCGGGCTCGGCGGCCTGGCCGCGGCGGCCGGCCCGGCCGGCGGCCTCGGTGGGCTGGCGGGCATCGCCGGAGAGCTGCCGGGCCAGCACGCCTCCTTCGAGTCCGCCCCGCTGGCGACGGCGGTCGACGTGGCCGGGGCCCCGACCGTGTCGATCCGGGCCGCCGCGCCCGGCGGCGAGACCGTGTTCTTCGTCAAGTTGTACGACGTGGACCCGAAGGGCGGGGTCACGTTGCCGGACGGGCTGGTCGCGCCGGTCCGGCTGACCGGCCTGCCGGCCGACCTGGCGGACGCCAGGCCGGTCACCGTGACGCTGCCGGCGATCGTCCGGCGGATCGACGCCGGGCACCGACTGCGGATCACCGTGGCGACCTCCGACCAGGGGTACGCCACGCCGGCCCAGCCGGCCGTCTACCAGGTGGGGCTGGGCGGCGACGCGGTGATCCTGCCGACGGTGACCGGGACGCCGATCGCCACCCCGGCCGCCATCTGGCGCTGGGTGCTGGCCGGGCTGGTCGCCGCCATCCTGCTCGGGCTCGTCGCGACGATCCTGGTCGTCCGGCTGCGGGCCCGCCGCCGCGACGACACCATCCGACCGGAGTACGCGGATGTTCCGCTGGTCGTCCGGGAGCTGCGCAAGGAGTACGCGGACGGCTTCGTCGCGGTGTCCCGGGTCGACTTCGAGGTCCGGCCCGGACAGGTGGTCGGCCTGCTCGGCCCGAACGGCGCCGGCAAGACCACCACGCTGCGGGTGCTGATGGGACTGACCCAGCCGACGGCTGGGGAGATATACGTGTTCGGGCACCGGCTGGTGCCCGGCTCGCCGGTGCTGTCCCGGATCGGCGCGCTGGTCGAGGGCCCCGGTTTCCTGCCGCACCTGTCCGGTGAGGCGAACCTGCGGGCGTACTGGCGGGCCACCGGTCGCCCGGCGGAGGACGCGCACTTCACGGAGGCGCTGGAGACCGCGGGCCTGGGCGAGTCGGTGCACCGCAAGGTGCGCACGTACAGCCACGGCATGCGCCAGCGGCTGGCCATCGCGCAGGCCATGCTGGGTCTGCCCGAGGTGCTGGTGCTGGACGAACCCACCGATGGGCTCGACCCGCCGCAGATCGCCGAGATGCGCCGGGTGCTCCAGCGGTACGCCACGGGCGGCCGGGCGGTGCTGGTCTCCAGCCACCTGCTGGCCGAGGTGGAGCAGACCTGCACCCACGCCGTGGTGGTCAACAAGGGCCGGATCGTGGCGGCCGGGCCGGTGGCCGAGATCGTCGGCGAGTCGCCGAGCGTGCGGTTCGACGTCTCGGATCCGGGCGCGGCGCGGACGGTGCTGGCTCGGCTGGAGGGTGTCCGGGTGTTGCCCGACGAGGACGGCGCGCTGGTGGTGGACACCAATGGCACGGCCCGCAGCGAGGTGGTGGCCGCGTTGGTCAACGCCGGCGTGGGAGTTGACCGGGTGATGCCCCGCCGTCGCCTGGAGGACGCGTTCCTGGCACTGGTCGGGGAGAACTCACGGGGAAGTGGGGACCGTTGATGTCGGGTACACCGAATGGTCGTACGTCCGGTGCGGATGCCGGGGCCGCGCCCGGCTACCGGCCCGGAGCCACCATGCCGATCTGGGCGGAGGTACGCCGGCAGGCCGCGCGCCGGCGTACCCAGCTCGCGCTCGGCTGCATGGTGCTGCTGCCGCTGATCGTGCTGGTGGCCTTCCAGTTCAACTCCGGTGGCGACGACGACAACGGCAACGGTGAGTTCGCCAGCCTGGTGGACCTGGCGACCTCGGGCGGACTGAACTTCGCCCTGTTCGGGCTCTTCGTCTCGGCGTCGTTCCTGCTGGTGGTCGTGGTGGCGCTGTTCTGCGGCGACACGGTGGCCAGTGAGGCGAGCTGGGGGAGCCTGCGGTACCTGCTCGCGGTGCCGGTGCCCCGGGCCCGGTTGCTGGCGGTCAAGCTGGTGGTGGCGCTGGCGTACTCGGGACTGGCCCTGGTCCTGCTGCTCGGCACGGCGCTGCTGGCCGGCACCCTGCGGTACGGCTGGCACCCGCTGCGCAGCACGGTGGCCGCCGAGATCCCCACCGGTGAGGGGGTCCTGCGGTTGCTCGCCATCCTCGGCTACCTCGCGGTGGTGCTGCTGGTGGTCGCCGGGCTGGCCTTCCTGCTGTCGGTTACCACGGATGCCGCGCTGGGTGCGGTGGGCGGCGCGGTGCTGCTGTGGATCCTGTCCAGCATCCTCGACCAGATCACCGCGCTGGGGGTGCTGCGGGATTTCCTGCCGACCCACTACAGCACGGCCTGGCTGGGACTGCTCTCGACGCCCGTGCAGACCGACGACGTGGTGCGCGGCTGCGTCTCGGCGCTGTCGTACGCGACCGTCTTCAGCGCGCTGGCCTTCCGGCGGTTCACCCGCAAGGACGTGACGAGCTGACCGTCCGGGCGCAAGCTCACGCCACGCTCGGGCTCGTCGTCCCGCCCGGCTGCCACGGAGGCCGCGACGGGCCCGGCCCGGGTGTGTGGTCAGGGTAGGTACTGCTGTTCCATCCGGACGACCTTTCCGCGTACCAGGATCAGCCAGAAGGGCAGCGGCGACAGCGCCGGACCGGAGTTGGCCGGCTTCTTCGCGGCCAGATATCCGGGCAGCTCGGCGAAGGTCGTCGGGTGCAGGGTCGGGGAGCCGTCGGCGAGCACGAGAATGTCCACCGGGTTGGCCACCGGGACGGTGCGTAGCAGGGGATTCTCGTTGACGATCAGGTAGTCGTTCGGTGGGCCGTCTTCGTTCGGATGGGCCTTCTGGTATTCGGTTCGAGCCTCATCGCCGGTGAGGAAGCGGATCAGGTCGACCGTGAGGGTCCGACCGCCGACGTCGATCGCCCGCAGGTAGACCGGCGAGCGGCCGTCGGGGAGCGGGGAGCCGGTCGCGGCGGGCGAGGGCGGCGTTCCGTCGGTCGGTCCCGTGGCGTCGGACGGCGCCGGGTTGGTCGACGCCGACGGTGACCCGGTGCCCGCCGCGTCGGCCGTGGCCGCGGTGCCGGCCGGTGTCGGGTCGGCCGACGGGGTCTGGCCGCAACCGGCCGCCGCCGCGGTGGTGAGGGACATCAGCAGGATCAGCCCGGACCGGGTCGCGCGGATCGCCATGCCGCCCAGCGTGACAGCCCGGATCCAGGTCGGCACCATCGGTACGGGTGGATCTCAAACGCGCTCGGCCGATGTTCCCGGGGTGACCTCCGGAAGGTGGATCTTCAGGAGCGTTCGGCAGATGCCTCCGGGGTGACGGGCCGGAGGACGGCGTCGAGCAGGCCCGGATAGTGCCGATCGATCTCGTCGCGGCGCAGCCGGACGTACCGGGTGGTGCCCGCCGCCCGGGTACGGGTCAGGCCGGCCTCGCGGAGCACCCGGAGATGGTGTGACCGGGTGGCCTTGGAGACCCCCAGTTCGAAGGTGCCGCAGGCGTACTCGCCACCGCCGGCCAGCTCGCGCAGGATCCGCAGCCGAACGTCGTCGGCCAGGGCCGCCAGCACGGCCGTGACCGGTACGTCGGAAAGCTCCGGTTCGTCAAGCGCCACGTGACCAGTGTAACTCATGTTCGACAATCATCGAACATCGGCCTATGGTCGTTCGCGTTGGTTCGAAAACCCTCGAACATAGGAGTCCGGATGCTGGCGACCTCGCCCCGCAACCTCGCCTTCCCGCTGGCCGCCGCGGTCGGCTGGGGGATCATGTTCCCGGTGCTGGCCAGCGCGCTGACCCGGGTGGACGCGCTCAACATGGTGGCCGCCCGGTACCTGCCGGCCGCCCTGATCCTGCTCGGACTGCTGGTGCTGCGGGAGGGCACCGCCGCGCTGCGGCCGGCCGGCCGGGCCGTACCCCTGGTGGTGCTCGGCGTCGTCGGCTTCGCCGGCTTCAACGGGCTGAGCAGCCTCGCCCTCGGACATGCGGCCCCGCAGCACATCGCGCTGTTCGTGGCCACCGCCCCGGTCGTCACCCAACTCGTCAGGTGGGCCTTCGACGGGGTACGACCGCGACCGGTGCTCCTCGGGCTGTCGCTGCTCGCGCTGGTCGGCGTCGGACTGGTGATCACCCGCGGTCGGCTCGACGGGTTCGTCGGGTTCGGCGTCGGTGAACTGATGATGGCCGGTGCCGTGCTCGGCTGGGCGATCTACACCTACGGCGCGAGCCGGTTCGGTGGCTGGTCGCCGCTGCGGTACACCACCCTCACGGCCACCTCGGGGACCCTGGCCATCCTGGTGCTGACGGCGATCGCCGACGCCGTGGGCTGGCAGCACCGACCGAGCGGCGCCGACCTCGTCGCGGTCGCCCCGCAACTGACGTACGCCGTCCTGATCGCCGCCGTGGTGGCCGTGCTGGCCTGGAACACCGGGGTGCAGCGGCTGGGCGCGGCCAACGCCGCGCTGTTCATGAACCTGGTGCCGGTGATCACCTTCGCGGTGCAGATCGTCCGGGGCTACCGGCCGGTCGCGGCCGAGCTGGCCGGCGCCGCGCTGACCATCGCGGCCCTGGTCGCGTCGAACCTGCTCGGTCGTACGACCAACGCCCCCGCCGATGCCGGTGCTGGTGCTGGTGCTGGTGCTGGTGCTTCGGCGCCCGGCGGGCGGGCGGCCGTGACCGGTGTCGGTGCCGGTGCTTCGGTACGGGCGGCCGCGCCCGGTGCCGGTATCGCCGGTGCTCCGGTGGTCGCCGCGTCTGGTCGGGAGGGTGTCGCGCCGGATCGGTCGGGAACGCCCGCCCGGCCGGCTCCGGAGCGGGTTACGGCGAGCGCTCGGCGTTAACCGGGGACCCCTGCTCTACCGAAAGCGATAACAGGGGGCCCTTCCTTGCATGTGGGAGGTGGGGGTGGCTCGGCAGGGGAGCCGGGTAAGCTGGGTGGCACAACTGCATACCTCATCCAGAGGGGCTGAGGGATACGGCCCGATGACGCCCCGGCAACCACCCGCGCGCTCGACGACGACCGCGGGGGCAGGTGCCAATTCCGTCCCCGCCGCAGGGTGCGACGCGGGGAAAGATGAGAGGAATCTCGACATGACGTCGATCATCGAATCCGTCTCCTCCCGGTCCGTCGACAGCGCGCCCGCCGTCACGCCCGCCCGGGCTCTGGTCTGTCGCGGTTGTGGCGCCGAGTACCCACTGATCGCCCAGCACGCCTGTTACGAGTGTTTCGGCCCCCTGGAGGTCGGCTACGACCAGGCGGAGCTGGCCCGGGTCAGCCGGGCCGACATCGAGGCCGGGCCGGCCAACATCTGGCGGTACGCCCCGCTGCTGCCCGCGGGTCAGGACCCGGCCACCCGGGTCACCCTGGATCCCGGGCTCACCCCGCTGGTGCCGGCCGCCGCGCTCGCCGCCGAACTCGGCATCACGGCGCCGTTGTGGATCAAGGACGACAGCGCCAACCCCACCCACTCGTTCAAGGACCGGGTCGTCTCGGTGGCGCTCACCGCCGCGAAGGGCCTGGGTTTCAGCCGCTTCGCCTGCGCCTCGACCGGGAACCTGGCCAATTCGGTGGCCGCCCACGCGGCCCGGGCCGGAGTGCCGTCGATCGTCTTCATCCCCGCCGACCTGGAGGCCGGCAAGGTGATCACCACGGCCGTCTACGGCGGTCAGCTGGTCGCCGTGGAGGGGTCGTACGACGACGTCAACCGGTTGTGCGGTGAGCTGGTCGAGACCGACGAGTTCGAGGACACCGCGTTCGTCAACGTCAACGTCCGGCCCTACTACGCCGAGGGTTCCAAGACCCTCGGGTACGAGGTGGCCGAGCAGCTCGGCTGGCGCATCCCCGAGCAGGTGGTGATCCCGATGGCCAGCGGGGAACTGCTGACCAAGGTGGACAAGGCCTTCACCGAGCTGGTGGAGATCGGGCTGGCCGAGGCGCCCGAGGGTGGCTGGCGGGTGTTCGGCGCGCAGTCCGCGGGCTGCAACCCGATCGCCACGGCGCTGCACGGGGACACCGACGTCATCACGCCGGTCCGACCGACCGGCATCGCCAAGTCGCTGAACATCGGCGATCCGGCCGCCGGCCTGTACGCCCTGGAGGCGGTGCGCCGGACCGGTGGCTGGATGGACTTCGCCACCGACGACGAGATCCGGGACGGCATCCGCCGGCTGGCCCGGACCACCGGGATCTTCGCGGAGACGGCCGGCGGCGTGACCGTCGCCGTGCTCGGCAAGCTGGTGGCGTCCGGCCGGCTGGACCCGGCGCGGGAGACCGTCGTCTACAACACGGGCGAAGGGCTCAAGACGCTGGACGCGGTGGCCGAAACGGCCCGCCCGACGCATCGGGTCCGGCCATCGCTGCGGGCGGCCCGCGAGGCGGGCCTGCTCGGCTGAGCACGCTTCCGACACTCGCCGACCGGATGGTGGACAACCGTCCGGTTAGTGCGGCTCCGACATCCGCCGACCGGATGGTGGACAGCCGTCCGGTCGGCGGAGCCGGCAACTGCGGTTGGTAGCTGGGAATTCGCCGAGAGTAGAGTAAAAACCCCCTTCGAGGGCTTGACTGGACACTTCGAGCGGGCGCAAGATGCTCCGTGCGGGAGGGCGTAGCGCCGGAGACTTTTCGAGTTCTACCGACCCAGCGCCGGAGGCGTTGTGCGCACGCCCCTCCCGACCAAAATTTCTCGCGGTGCGCCCGGCGGTGCGGTGCGCCCGTGACCGGTACGCGCGTTGACTCATCCGTGGCTGATCTTTCCGCGTATTGAGCCGTCCAGCCTTCCGCGCCGGTGTTCTCTCGGGAAACCCGAGATCGCGGCGGGAAAATCGGTCGCGCTGGGGGCCGGGCTGGGGCACGGTCGGCAGGTGAGCATCGAAGTGGCACCGCTCGACCCGAGCGATGACGCCGCCGTGGAGCAGGCGTACCAGATCCGGGTGGCCAGTCTGGCCGCTACCGTGCCCGACTTTCCCAGGCCATCCCGGCGGGGGTTCGTCGGTTCCCTGCGCCGGCCCATGCCGGGTCAGGACTCCCGGGCCCTGCTGGCCCTGCTGGACGGGGTGCCGGCCGGCTTCGCCCAACTCCAGCTGCCGCTGCTGGACAACACCGAGAACTCCGAGATCGAGCTGGACGTACATCCCGATTTCCGTCGTCGCGGCGTGGGCCGGGCGCTGCACGACCGGGTGGCGGCGATCGCCCGGGATCTCGGCCGCAAGTGGCTCACCAGCGAGACCGTCGCCGCGCTGCCGGACTGGCCCGCCCGGGACCCGGCGGGTGGGGCGTTCGCCGCCGCCACCGGTGCGGTCGAGGCGCTTCTCGAGGTACGCCGGCGGCTCGACGTGACGGCCGTGGACTGGGCCGCGTTGGACGCCGCGCAGGCGGGCGCGTGGGACCAGGCCGCCGGCTACTCCATCGTGTCGTGGTCCGGGTTCACCCCGCCGGAGTATCTGGCCGATGTCGCGTACCTCAACGGCCGGCTGATGTCCGACGCGCCCATCGGCGACCTGGCGTGGGAAGCGGAGAAGATCGACGCCTCCCGCCAGGCCGCCGTGGAAGAACTGATCATCAATGACCGGGGGCGCCGGCTCTACAGCACGGCCGCCCGGCACGACGCCACGGGCCGGCTGGTCGGATGGACCCTGGTGGACTTCGCGGCGACCGAGCCCTGGCACGCGTTCCAGCAGATCACCCTGGTGGACCCCGAGCATCGCGGACACCGGCTGGGCACCCTCGTCAAGATCGAAAATCTGCGCTACGTCGTGGAGCGGGAGCCGGAGGTGCGGGCCATGGACACCTGGAACGCGGCGGTCAACCGGAACATGATCTCGATCAACGAGACGCTGGGCTACCGACCGGTCGACACCTGGGCCGCCTGGCAACTCGCCCTCTGATCCGGTTCTCCCCGGTCGGGGGCCTGGTCGGGTTGGCGGGGTGGTCGGGTCTTCCTGGGCGGTCAGGGGCTGGTCGGGTTTGCGGGGTGGTCGGGTCTTCGCGGCCGGTCAGGGGGGTGGTCGGGTCTTCCTCGTCGGTCAGGGGGCCGGTCGGTTTGGCGGGCGGTCGGGTCTTCCTCGCGGGCCAGCGGGTTGGTCAGGCTTGGCGGGGTGATCGCGGCGCGGTCGGGCGATCCGGGCGGCGACCCGGGCCGCCCACGGACGCAGTGGCAGTTCGCGATAGCCGCCGGCGGCCAGCCCGGCCCGTCGCTCCAGGACGTTCCGGGCACCGTAGTCACCGGTCAGCGCGTAGGACCAGACGCAGGCGAGCCAGTAGACCGGCCAGAACAGCGGGCCCAGCCCGGCGTACTGGCCGACGTGGCGGACCTCGTGCCCCAGCAGGCCGGCCCGGTCGGGATGCAGCAACCAGTCGGCCGGCCGTCGGGTGAAGATCACCGAACCGACCGTGAAGCAGTCCTGCCGGGGCACCGGCCACCGGTAGCCGCCGGCGATGATCAGACCCTCCGGGGTACGCCGCCGGACGGTCCGGGTGGCGGCGGCCACGGCCAGCCCGGCCAGCGTGGTGCCGTTGGCCCAGGTGGCGGCGGTGCGTACCCGGTGTCTGGCGGGGGACATGTCCCCAGGATGAGCCAGCGGCGTCGGATCAGCTGTCGGGCCGAGAGCTCGGTGTGGTCCGGTCCGCGACAGTCCACCGCCCACCCGGCGCGCTGCCGGTTGGCGGTGTAGAACGGCCATGGCCGTTAAGAAGGGGCCCTTCCTATACAAAAAGCGATAAGAGGGGGCCCTTCCTTGCAGGTGTGCGGGGCCGGCGGGGCTTACCGGTCCGGCGCGGGCTGGGGCATGATGGCGGACATGACGGAGACCCCGCATCCCCTCTACGCCGCGCATGCCGAGACCCTCACCCGGGCGCTGCACGCGATCACCGAGCGCGGCTACTGGTCCGCCTTTCCGGAGTCGCCGAGCCCTCGGGTGTACGGCGAGACGGCCGCCGCCGAGGGCGAGGCCGCGTTCCAGGCGTACCTGGGCACCGACTTCCCGCTGGACCAGCCCGGCACCCGGGACCGGGTGGCCACCGAGGACAGCCCGTTCGGGATCGATCTCGGGGTGCGTTACCCGCACGCCGACCCGGAGGAGCTGCTGGCCGCCGCCCGGGCCGCGCTGCCGGCCTGGCGGGACGCGGGCCCGCAGACCCGGGTCGGGGTGTGTCTGGAGATCCTCGCCCGACTGCACCGGCACATCTTCGAGTTGGCCAACGCGGTGCAGTTCACCAGCGGCCAGGCGTTCGTGATGGCGTTCCAGGCCGGCGGTGCGCACGCTCTGGACCGGGCGTTGGAGGCGATCGCCTACGCGTACTCCGAGATGACCCGGCACCCGGGCACGGCGGACTGGGAGAAGCCCGCCGGCAAGGGTGAGCCGCTGCGGATGACCAAGACGTACCATGTCGTGCCGCGCGGGATCAGCCTGGTCATCGGCTGCAACACGTTCCCGACCTGGAACTCGTACCCCGGGCTGTTCGCCTCGTTGGCCACCGGCAACCCGGTGGTGGTCAAGCCGCACCCGCGGGCCGTGCTGCCGCTCGCGATCACCGTGCGGTACGCCCGGGAGGTGCTGGCCGAGGCCGGGTTCGACCCGAACCTGGTGCTGCTGGCCGCCGAGGCGCCCGGGGAGAAGCTGGCCTCGACGCTCGCGCTGCACCCGAGCGTCCGGATCGTCGACTTCACCGGCTCCACCGCGTACGGCGACTGGCTGGAGGCCAACGCCCGGCAGGCCGCGGTCTACACCGAGAAGGCCGGCCTGAACGCGGTGATCATCGACTCCACCGACGACTTCGCCGGGATGTGCCGCAACCTCGGGTTCACCCTGACCCTCTACAGCGGCCAGATGTGTACCACCTCGCAGAACATCCTCGTTCCCCGTGACGGCATCGAGACCGACCAGGGGCACAAGAGCCTCGACGAGGTCGCCGAGGGGATCGCGGCGGCGGTCGGGAAGCTCACCGCCGACCCGGCGCGGGGCGTCGAGTTGACCGGCGCGATCGTCAACGACGGGGTGCTCAAGCGGCTGGACGAGGTCTCCGGAGTGGGCGAGACCGTGCTGCCGTCGCGGGCCGTCGAGCACCCGAAGTTCCCGGAGGCGGTGGTGCGGACCCCGACGATCGTCAGGCTCGACGCGGACGCGGCCGGGACGTACGGCCAGGAGTGGTTCGGACCGATCTCGTTCGTCATCGGCACCGATTCCACCGACCACAGCCTGGAGATCCTCCGGGAGACCGTCGGTCGCAGCGGCGCGCTGACCGCGGGGGTCTACTCGACCGACGCCGAGGTGCTGGACGCCACCGAGCGGGCGGCCCTGGACGTGGGTGTCCAGTTGTCCTGCAACCTGACCGGCGGCGTCTTCGTCAACCAGTCCGCGGCGTTCTCCGACTTCCACGCCAGCGGTGCCAACCCGGCCGCGAACGCGGCTCTCACCGACGGCGCGTACGTGGCGAACCGGTTCCGCATCGTCCAGAGCCGCCGCCCCGCCTGAGCGTTAAGGAAGGGCCCCTTGTTATCGCATTTCGTATAGCAGGGGCCCCTTCTTGACGCGGTGGGTTTCAGCCGGGCCGGCGCGTCTGCCGGCTCAGACGGACCGGCGCATCTGCAACTCGGTGAGCGCCGGCACGATGGGGTGCGGAACCCGTACCCCGGTGTCGACGAAGCCGAGCCGCTGGTACGCCCGGACGGCGCGGTCGTTACCGACGACGACCTCCAGGAGCAGCTCCGACCGACCGCACTCCCGCGACCAGGCGGCCACCGCGTCGATCAGGTCGCCGAGCAGGCCACTGCCCCGCCACGCCGGGGTCAGGTAGACGGCGAAGATCACGGTGAGGTCCGGGTCGTGCGGGGCCACCGCGCCGCCCGCGTGCCCGACCAGCCGCCCGCCGGGGTCGGCGATGAACTGTCCGCGTCGCGGGCCCGTGGCGCATTCGGCGATCCGTGCCGCGTACTCGGCGTGCGGGCGGGCCGCCGCCTCGGCGACGGTCTCCAGGAAGGCCAAGGGGGAGTCGGCCAGCATCTCCAGCCGAAGCGCCCGCATCCGACCGGCATCGGCGTTGGTCACCCGGCGTACGGTGACCGGGTCCCGGCCGCCTGACCGGCGCGGTGCGCCGTCGCCGGGACGACCTCGGGCGCCGCGATCGTGTTCCGCCCCGGAGGGCTGTCGCCGAGCCGGGCCGGCTCCGGTGCGGTGGGCACGGTCGGCTCCGGTGCGGTGGGCCGGGTCGGACCCGGAGTGGCAGGCCGGGTCGGCTCCGGAGGGGCGGGCCGGGTGGGACCCGGAGGGGCAGGCCGGCCTGGAGGGGTGGGCCGGATCGGGCCCGGGCTGGTGGGTGTGGGTGGCCGGCCTCGCGGCGCGGGCGCTCGTCATGTGTGCATGCCTACCGGTGACGTCCGGCGCCGGCAACCCGGTCGGGTCACCGGCGGAGTCCGGTACGGCTCTCCAGTGGTGTCAGGGACCGTCGGATCGGCCTCGTCCGGGTCCCAAGATTTCGAGTCTCATCTATGGGACTGCCTTCCGGGCCTGGTCCGGGCGCTGGTTTCGCTGCGCTGTCGGCCTGTCCTGGAACAGGTCTGGCCCCCGTCCGTTTTGTGGTAGTGCGCGCTCGTCACGCCTCGTGTAGCGTGCGATTTCGGCCGCCGGTTTCGAAGGCCCGCCACGGGTCATTCGTCCGGCGGCGCGGCTCGGCGCAGGCTGGACCGTGGTCCTCAGGACCCCGCGTCATCGAAGTGAGGAAGTGCACCGTGGCACAGGGCACCGTGAAGTGGTTCAACAGCGAAAAGGGCTACGGGTTCATCGCCGTCGACGGTGGGCAGGACGTGTTCGTCCACTTCTCCGCGATCCAGATGGACGGTTACAAGGCCCTCGACGACGGACAGCGCGTCGAGTTCGAGATCGCGCAGGGGCAGAAGGGCCCGCAGGCCGAGCAGGTCCGCCTCATAGCCTGAACCGGCCTCCTCGGCGCGGCCCCCAGGGCAGCGGCGTGGGCAGACGATCCGGGAAGATCGTGCCCACATCAGTCGCCGAGGAGCCCATGTGAGCGAGTCACCAGACCAGTCGTACCCGCCTGCGGAGGGACCGGCTTCCCGGTCCGGTGTGCCGGACGCGTCGGCGCCTGAACCGCAGCCGGCTTCCGGGCTGCCGTCGGCACCCGGAACGCAGCCGCCGGCCTCACCGATGCGGGTCGGCGACGATCCGGTCGGGTCATCCGGCTGGCCGCACCCGGCTCCCGGCGGCGTACCAGGCGACGTGGGTCAACCGGGTGTTGCCGGCTGGCCTGCCCACGGCGGCTGGGCCCAACCCGCCGCGGCTGGTTGGGCGTACCCCGGAGGTTGGCCGGTGGGGTATGACTGGAACGACCCGCTGGTGAATCCGCCCGGTGCCGGGATGGGCGGCTGGTTCGCCCGGTGCTGGTCGGCGGCCCAGCGGAGCTGGCGTCCGCTGGTGGTCCTCATACTGATCACCGGGGCGTTGCCGGCGATCGTCTTCGGCCTGCTGTCACCGCTCTACACGCCGGCGTCCATGACCGGGGGGCCCACTCCCATGGCTGGGGCCGACCCGGGTGAGGCCGCGGCCCTGCTGCGGGAACTGCTGGCCTACGAGGGTGTCGTGCTGGCCGCCGCCGTCGTGATGAGCCTCGTCCAGGCGGTCGGCTGGGCGGGCGGAACATGGATCCTCGCCCGGCAGGCGGCCGGTCACCCGGCGGCGATCGGAGCGGCGTTCCGCTACGGCCTGCGTCGGGCACCTGCCCTCTGGGGCTGGTACCTGCTCTGCGACGTGATCGTGCTGGCCGGATTCTGCGCCTGTTTCCTGCCCGCCGTCTATCTCGGGTTCGCGCTCAGCCTCGCCGGCCCGGTCTACCTCTTCGAGCGCGTCAACCCGATCTCCCGCTCGTTCGGCATGGTCCATGCCCGGTTTGGCATGGTGCTCGGTCGAGTGGCGACGGTGGTCGGACTGGCCCTGGCCGGTGGCGTGGTGGTCGTGATCATCCAGGTGATCGGGCAGGCGACAGGTGGAACCGGGCCAACCGGCGTGCCGGCCTTCTCACCCGTGTTCGTCCTGACGACCGTGCTGGTGGGGCTGCTCTACGCCCCGATCTACCTTCTCGTGCTGATCGGGCTGGTGATCACGTACGCCGAACAGCGGGCTGTGGAGGCGCCGGTGAACGCCGGCCAACTCGCGGACGAACTGGACTGATCTGCTCGGTAGGCGCTTGCACTCGATGGGGGAGAGTGCTAAACAAGGGATTGGCACTCGCGTAGTGTGAGTGCCAATGGTCGGGGCGGTAGGGCCACGGTCGCGAGGACCCGGAGGAACGGGGAGACGCGGCACATGGCCGGTCGTCGCGGGCTGTCCGCCCGGCCGACGGACGTCACTGTCGCCTTGTGCGTCGGAGTCGACCGAGCACCACAGGTGCCGGCGACGCCGCGAACAAGCGCAGTAGTGACGTCCGAAGGTGCGTAGTCAGGCGGCAGGTTCGGGCCAACCGGTCCCGGGCGGCCGCGAGTGTCCAGGAGGACAACGCCGTATGGCCAAGATGATCGCGTTCGACGAAGAGGCGCGCCGCGGCCTCGAGCGGGGCATGAACCAGCTCGCTGACGCCGTCAGGGTGACCCTCGGCCCCAAGGGCCGCAACGTCGTGCTCGAGAAGAAGTGGGGCGCGCCCACCATCACCAACGATGGTGTGAGCATCGCCAAGGAGATCGAGCTCGAGGACCCGTACGAGAAGATCGGCGCCGAGCTGGTCAAGGAGGTCGCCAAGAAGACCGACGACGTGGCCGGTGACGGCACGACGACGGCGACCGTCCTGGCCCAGGCGCTGGTTCGGGAGGGCCTGCGCAACGTCGCGGCCGGCGCGAACCCGATGGCCCTGAAGCGGGGCATCGAGGCCGCCGTCGCGAACGTGTCCGAGGAGCTGTCCAAGCTCGCCAAGGACATCGAGACCAAGGAGCAGATCGCCTCCACCGCCTCCATCTCCGCCGGTGACACCAGCGTCGGGGAGATCATCGCCGAGGCGATGGACAAGGTCGGCAAGGAAGGCGTCATCACCGTCGAGGAGAGCAACACCTTCGGCCTGGAGCTTGAGCTCACCGAGGGTATGCGCTTCGACAAGGGCTACATCTCGCCCTACTTCTGGACCGACGCGGAGCGTATGGAGGCCGTCCTCGACGACCCCTACGTGCTGATCGTGAACAGCAAGATCTCGTCGGTCAAGGACCTGCTGCCGATCCTCGAGAAGGTCATGCAGTCGGGCAAGCCGCTGGTCATCATCGCCGAGGACGTCGAGGGCGAGGCCCTGGCCACCCTGGTCGTCAACAAGGTGCGTGGCACCTTCAAGTCGGTCGCCGTGAAGGCGCCGGGCTTCGGTGACCGCCGCAAGGCCATGCTGACCGACATCGCCATCCTCACCGGTGGCCAGGTCATCAGCGAAGAGGTCGGCCTCAAGCTGGACGCCGTGGGCATCGACATGCTGGGCCGTGCCCGCAAGGTCGTGGTGACCAAGGACGAGACCACCATGGTCGAGGGTGCCGGCGACGCCGAGCAGATCAACGGCCGGGTGAACCAGATCCGCGCCGAGATCGAGAAGAGCGACTCCGACTACGACCGGGAGAAGCTGCAGGAGCGCCTGGCCAAGCTGGCCGGCGGTGTTGCGGTGATCAAGGTCGGCGCGGCCACCGAGGTCGAGCTGAAGGAGCGCAAGCACCGCATCGAGGACGCCGTGCGTAACGCGAAGGCGGCCGTCGAGGAGGGCATCGTCCCGGGTGGTGGCGTCGCGCTGGTCCAGGCCGGCAAGACCGCCTTCGAGAAGCTGGACCTGACCGGTGACGAGGCGACCGGCGCGCAGATCGTCAAGATCGCGCTGGACGCCCCGCTGCGGCAGATCGCCGTCAACGCCGGTCTTGAGGGTGGCGTCGTGGTCGAGCGGGTTCGCAACCTCGACCCCGGTCACGGCCTGAACGCCGCGACCGGCGAGTACGTCGACCTGCTCCAGGCCGGCATCATCGACCCGGCCAAGGTCACCCGGTCGGCGCTGCAGAACGCAGCATCGATCGCGGCCCTGTTCCTCACCACCGAGGCCGTTGTCGCGGACAAGCCGGAGAAGACCCCGGCCGCACCGGCCGCCCCGGGCGGCGGGGACATGGACTTCTGAGTCCACCCCGGAACGCGAGTTCCACGAGCACCATCACGGCCGAGCCGGTCGGGTCCACTGGGCCCGGCCGGCTCGGCCGCGTCAGCCGGACCCACGCCGGTGGCCGTCCGCATCACTCCGGAGTCGGCTCCGGAGCGGGTACGGGAGCGTCGACCAGCTCCGCCACCTCAGCCGGCGGCTCCTGATCCGAACCGTCAGCCTCAGCCAACTGGTCGACGTCACCGAGGTCGAGTCGATCCATGGCCGGCCGATCCAGGGCCGGTCCCGGTGGTGCCCCGATCGGGTCGTCGGGCGTCTCCTGGTGCGTTGTCATGGTCGAACACCCCCGAGGCAACGGTAGGGCGGCCAACGCCGGACGAAGCGGCGAATGGCGCTATCGGATCATGACTCCCGTTCGTCCCGTTGTGGAGCTGACCCGCCTGCGGCCTCGCACTGGACTGCGGACCGGTTGGCCTGGCAGGGAGCACAACATCCCACTGCATCCCATCCGGGCGCGACGGCCTCGGCACGGACATCCGGGTCGAAACCTGGCGAACTGAGCCCGACGCCGGCAGTCACGGAGCTGGCGGAGCAGGGCGGTTCCAGGTCCGCATTGAACGCCGGAGGTGTCGTCCGGTCGGCATGTCCGGATCGCGCCGGAATAACGTACCGGATTGTCTGGTTTTGGGGTGACGGGCGACACGGCTCGGGTGGAATCCCGGGGGCCGGGCGGTGGTTACATCCACCGTACGACCGAGTACCGGCAGCGCCCTTGGGTCCACGCGGCGCGACGAGGTCCTGGAAGTCGCGGTCGGTCTGTGAGCGGCCCGTGGTGCCTGCTCCGGCCGGGAATGCCGGGGGCGGGCCGGTCGTTGTACCGGGTTCGCCCGAGAGCGTGAGCAGCGCCCCCGGCCTGCGTGAACCACGGGTCGAGTCATCCCCCCGGTTCGAGTTTCCCCCTGATCTTCTTGCCCGCGTCCGCGTGGCCCTGCGTGCCCGCGTGTGCGTCGGCGTCTCCCCCAACCCCCTTGTGGATTGGAGCCCCCACCATGAACACGATCCTGCGTAACACCCTGCTGCGTAAGAGCCTGCTGAGCATCGCCGGTCTGAGCATCACCGGCGGACTGATCGCCGGCCCCGTCACCACCGCCCTCGCCACCCCCACCACCGCCCACACGACTGCTGCTGCGGTCGCCACCGCCGGCCAACCCACCGCCGCCTCGTCGCCGCAGGGCGCACAGAGTCACATCGACCTGACCGACGAGCAGACGACCAACGCCAAGGCGATCATCGCCGCCACCAAGCACAACGGCCTGGACCAGCGCGCCGCCGTCATCTCCATCGCCACCGCCCTGCAGGAATCCAAACTCCAGAACCTCGGCGACCTCGGCGACGCCAACGACCACGACTCCCTGGGCCTGTTCCAACAGCGTCCCACCTCCGGCTGGGGCACACCCGAGCAGATCACCAACCCCGAATACGCCACCACCGCCTTCCAGAAGGCCCTCAAGGACGTCCCCGACTGGCACAACCTGCCCCTGACCGACGCCGCCCAGAAGGTTCAGGTCTCGGCCTACCCCGACGCCTACGCCCAATGGGAAACCCAGGCCACCGACCTGGTCACCCACTACTGGAACAGCTGACCCACCCCAACCAACCCCACACCCACACCACCACGCTGCTGGCCGGACCCCACCCCCGGGGCCCGGCCAGCAGCATCCCCACACCCGAAACTCCCACCGGACCGGCCCGCCAACGAGCCACCTCACCACCACGGGACCGGCGCCAGCAGGCGACCCACCCCACCACAGCCCGCCAACCTCATCCAGTCACAACCGGTAACGGCGACGACGAGCCAGACCCTTTTAGGCGCCCATGTCTGCGAGTCATATATGTGCCTCTCAGACATGGACATCAGGTCGGCACACCGACCCGATGAAACTCACGCACCGTCACCAAGGATCCTCCACTTGCGAAGGACCCCTCAACTCGTCAGAAGCCCTCGCCCTCACCTCACGGCTCGGACCGCGGCATACGCGTCAACCAGACCCGCACCGCTCGCGTCCGGACCGATCGCGCAGCGGCTGCCCGACCGGTCGGTGCCCGTGCTGCCCGGTCGGTCCGTTCGGTCCTTGTCCGTGCTGTCCGTGCTGTCCGTGCTGTCCGTGCTGCCCGGTCGGTCCGTTCGATCGCTGTTCGGGGGGCCGATGCTGGCGGGTGGGTTCACCGGGGTGGCGGTGTCGGCGAGGATTCGCCGGGTCCGGGTCAGGTCGCCGATCAGGGTCGGGTTGGCCGACCAGATCAGCGCGACCACTCCGGCGACGTGCGGGGTGGCCATCGAGGTGCCGTCCAGGGTGCCGTACCCGCCGCCCGGCAGCGCCGACAACACCGCGGCGCCCGGAGCCACCAGATCCGGCTTGTCCCTGCCACCTGCCGCCGGGCCACGGCTGGAGAAGGCGGTCACCCGACGCTGCCGGTTCACCGCACCGATTGTCAACACATCGTCGTACGGTGCCGGGGGATCGCTGATCGAACCGCAGCGCGGACCCGTGTTGCCGGCCGCCACCACCACGAAGATGCCGGCGGCGGCGAGCGCCGCGGTCGCGGGTCGCAGGGCTGTCGGGTCGCAACCTTCGATCGGCGGACAACCCCAGGAGTTGGTGAGCACCTGAGCCGCCCGCTCCGGTCGGCCGTCGGTGAACGGATCGCCCCCGACCGGGAACGGCGCCAGCATGAACTGGAGACAGTCGAGGTAGCGCGCTGGATTGCCGAGGTTGCGATCCAGGTTCACGCAGGCGATCCACCGGGCGCCGGGTGCCACGCCGACCTGTTCGCCACCGACAGCGGTGCCCAACGTGTGGGTGCCGTGCCCGCCGCCGTCGGTGGGCCGGCTGGTGCCGTTCCAGGGGTCGTACCAGGAGTCGTCGCCGCCTCGGAAGTTGCCGGCCAGTGCGGGATGTCCGCCATCCACGCCGGAGTCGGAGCTGCCGACCACGATGCCCGAGCCGTCCACGCCGAGCCCGGTGCGTACCCGGTCCGCGCCGATCATCGAGATGTTCCACGGCGTCTGCGCGGGCGCCGACAACGAGCCGTGCCGCGGTCGGACCGGCTCGGGCAGTGGCCTCAGCTCCTGGCTGAGCAGCACCCGATCCACCTCGGGACGGCGCGACAACCAGGCCCGGGTCGCCGGCCCGCCGTCCACCTCGATGGCGTTGACCAGGTAGTACGGCGTGTAGGCCAGGTGCAGCCGGTCCAGCTTCCGCCGCAGACCCGCCTGAGAACTTTCGGCCTGCGCCACCAGCGCCCGGTACACGTCTCGACCCCGCTCGGCACGTCCCTGCGGACCGGTCCGGGTGGCGTCCACCCCGGACAGGTCCGCCTGCTGCTTGAGGATCACGAACAGCCGCTCGCCGTGCAGACCTGGTTGGCCCGCGCCGACGTACCCGCCGATCGTGGCAACCAGTAGCAGGCCGGCGGCGATCGCCCCGGTCCCGCGGCCGGGCAGCACGACCCGGCGGCGGGCGAAGCCGGCGCCGTAGCCGAGTCCCAGCAGCAGCGCGAGCCCCAGCGACCCGGCGGCGGCCACCGCGACCCAGAACGGTACGTCCCGGCCTTCGACCAGCAGCAGCGAGATCTCCTCGGGATCGGCGAAGGCCAGCGGGCCGGCCGCCGCGAGCCCCAGCAGCACTCCGACCGCGGCGGTCGCGCCGGCCCGGGACCGGGCGGCCAGCACCGCCAGCGCGGCGGCGGTGAAGCCGAGCGGCGGCAGCACCAGCAGCTCGGCGAGCTGCGTCCCGTCCTGCCCGGTGCCGGCCGCCAGCAGCGTCAGGCCCACCCCGCCGACCAGGCCGGCCAGCAGCACCGTGCGCGCCGGTCCGGCGGGCGTCCCGTCCCTACGCCGGGTGTAGCCGGGCCGGCGGGCCGGGGCGAGCAGGGCACTGCCCAGCCAGCCGACGGCGACCGCCGCCACGCCTGCGAGCACGGTTTCCAGCGCGCCACCCAGACCCCCGGCGAGCGTCCAGGGCAGCAGTACCAGCAGCCCGGCCGCGGTCGCCAGGCCGACGGGCGCGGGCGGCAGCCAGGACCGTCCGGCCGGTCCGGGCTCGACCAGCCCCGGTTCGAGCGGGCCGGACCCGGCCGGGTTGGGCTTGACCAGCCCGGGTTCGAGCGGGCCGGGTTCGACCGCGCCCGCCCTGACCAGGCTGGGTTGGCCCGGCTTCGGCGGCGCCGGCCGGAGCCGGGCGATCGTCCGGGCCGCGAGGGCGGACACGATGGCGAGGGCGGCCAGGTACAGCTCCGACCAGGTCGTGGGGACGAGCCGGAGCAGCCCCAGAGCTCCGAGCGCGACCGAACCGTACAGCCAGGTTCGACCGGCCGCCCGGACCCCCGCGGAGCGCGGAATCCGGGCCAGCAGGACCGCCGGTACGCCGGTCAGGACGGCGGACACGACCGCCGGCAGCGGCCGGGTCCAGGCCGGGGCCGTCAGCTCGCCCACCAGCAGCACCTGGTCCACCAGCCAACCGAGTGTCTGGCTGGCCACGGCGACCGCCACCGCCCACAGCCCGACGAACACGGCCGCGACCGTCGCGCCCGCGCCCGGACCGGGCGATCCGCCCGGGCCGACCGGACCCGGTGGGCTGACCGGACCCGATGGGCCGGGCGGACCGGGTGGTCGGGGCGGCTCGGGCGGCTCCGATGGTGGGGGCGGACCGATCTGCATGAGCCGAAGAGTACGGGTGGTCCGGTTTGCGGGTCGGTCGTGGCGGCGCCGTTCGGGACAGTGCCGGTTACCGTGGAGAGGTGCGCGATCCGTCCGTTTCCCGATTCGTAGCCGGCCAGCTCTCCCCGGGCCGCCGAGCCGACGACCTGCGCCGACTGCGCGCGGAGCGGTTCGACGTCCTGGTCATCGGGGGTGGGGTGACCGGGGTGGGAGCGGCCCTGGACGCGGCGTCCCGAGGGCTCAAGGTGGCCCTCGTGGAGGCCCGCGACTACGCGGCCGGCACGTCCAGCCGGTCCAGCAAGTTGATCCACGGCGGCCTGCGCTACCTGGAGCAACTGGAGTTCCATCTCGTACACGAGGCGCTGACCGAGCGGGGTCTGCTGGCCACCCGGCTGGCGCCGCACCTGGTCCGGCCGGTGCCGTTCCTGGTGCCGCTGCCGGCCGGTCCCGGCGCGCGGGGACTGCCCGCTCGGGCGTGGCGCCGTGCCTACTACGGCGCGGGCGTCGCCGCGTACGACGCCTTCGCCGGTCTGTTCGGCCGGGGCCGGGGGATGCCCCTGCACCGGCATCTGACCCGGGAGGGCGCCCGCCGGCTCTTTCCCAGCCTGCGCCCGGACGTGCTGGCCGGGGCGATCCGGTACTACGACGGCCAGGTGGACGACGCGCGGCTGGTGGTGACACTGGCCCGGACCGCCGCCAGTCAGGGCGCGGTCATGGTGACCAGCGCCCGTGCCGTCGGGTTGCTGCGCCAGGCCCGGGAGGTGACCGGGGTACGGGTGCGGGACCTGGAGGCGCCGGCCGGATCGCCGGAGGCCGAGTTCGAGGTACGGGCCCGCACGATCATCGCGGCCACCGGCGTGTGGAGCGACGACATGTCCCGGATGCTCAACGACGTGGGGCTGCGCCCCGGCATCCGGGTACGCGCGTCCAAGGGGGTCCACCTGGTGGTACCCCGCTCCGCCATCACCGGCGAGACCGGCCTGATCCTGCGTACCGCCACCAGCGTGCTGTTCGTCATCCCGTGGGGCGGGCACTGGATCATCGGCACCACCGACACGGACTGGCGGCTGGACCGGGCCCACCCGGCCGCCTCGGCCCGGGACATCGACTACCTGCTCGGTCAGGTCAACACCGTGCTCGACCGGCCGCTCACGGCCGCCGACATCGAGGGCGTGTACGCCGGACTGCGCCCGCTGCTGTCCGGCGAGGCGGACTCGACCTCGAAACTGTCCCGGGAACACGCCGTGGTCGAGCCGATGCTCGGGCTGCTGCTGGTGGCCGGCGGCAAGTACACGACGTACCGGGTGATGGCGGCCGACGTGGTGAACCGGGCCGCGCGCCGGCTGGGTGGCGTCCGGCCGTCCCGCACCGCCGACCTGCCCCTGCTGGGCGCCGACGGGTACCCGGCGATGTGGCGGGACCGCGCCGACTTGGCGCGCCGGCACGGCGTTCCGGTCGGGGTGGTCGAGCACCTGCTGGAGCGGTACGGCACCCTCGCGACCGACCTGCTGGCGCTGGTCGACGCGGATCCGTTGCTCGGTTCGCCGCTGGCCGGCGCACCGGAGTACCTGGCCGCCGAGGTGGCGTACGCGGCCCGCGCCGAGGGTGCGATGCACCTGGACGACGTGTTGACCCGGCGGACCCGGATCTCCTTCGAAACCGACCACCGGGGCACCGAGTCGGCCGAGCACGCGGCCGAGCTGATGGGTGCGGTGCTGGGCTGGGACGCGGCGGTGCAGGCCCGCGAGGTGGCCCACTACCTGGCTCGGGTGGCCGCCGAACGGCAGTCGCAGCGGATGCCCGACGACGCCACCGCCGACGCGGCCCGGCTGGGCGCGCTGGACGTCCGCGGCTTCGCCGCCGACCGCGGCGACGAGCCCTCGGCGGACCGGCAGCCCGCCTGACCCGTACCGGTCCGAGCACCGTGAGGTCAGAGCCCCGTGAGGTCTGAGGACCGTGCGGTCAGAGGACCTTGCCGGGGTTGAGCAGGCCGGTGGGGTCGAGGGCGTCCTTGATGGCCCGCTGCACCCGCATGCCCACCGGTCCGACCTCGCGGGCCAGCCAGTCCCGCTTGAGCAGGCCCACACCGTGTTCGCCGGTGCAGGTGCCGCCGAGGGACAACCCCAGTTCCATGATCGCGTCGAAGGCCCGGCGGCCACGTTCCAGGTTGGCCGGATCGGCCCGGTCCACCACGATGTTGGGGTGCATGTTGCCGTCCCCGGCGTGCCCGACCACCCCGATCGGCACCTCGTACTCGGCGGCGATCCGCTCGACGCCGTCGAGCAGGACGGCCAGCCGGTCGCGGGGCACGGCCACGTCGTCGATCACCAGGCCGCCGTTGCCGGCCGGATAGGTCTCGGCGGCCAACCGCTCCATCGCCGGATGGGCCAGCCGGCGGGCCTGCAACAGGGCCGCCGCCTCCACCGGGTCGGTGGCGGCGAACACCTCGGCGGCCCCGGCCGCCGCGCACACCTTCGCGATCCGGTCCAGGTCCGCCGCGGCCCGCGAACCGGTGTCCACCGCCGCGAGCAGCAGCGCGCTCGCGTCGGTGCGCAACCCCATCGGCCGGTACGCCTCGATCGCCGCCAGGTGGGTCCGATCGAGCAGTTCCAGCAGACTGGGGGTGAGCCCCTGCCCGGCGATCTCCGCCACGGCGGTACCGGCCGCCATTGTCGAGTCGAAGACCGCGACCAGGGTCAGCGCCTCCTCGGCGGCCGGCCGCAGGGCCACGGTGATCTCGGTGATCACCCCGAGGGTGCCCTCCGAGCCGACGAAGAGCCGGGTGAGGTCGTACCCGGCGACGCCCTTGGCGGTCCGCCGTCCGGTCCGCAACACCTCGCCGGAGGCCAGCACCACCTCGAGACCGAGCACGTACTCGGTGGTGACGCCGTACTTGACGCAGCACATCCCGCCGGCGTTGGTGGCCACGTTGCCGCCCAGGGTCGACGACTCCCAGGAGCCGGGGTCGGGCGGATAGCGCAGCCCGTGCCGGGCCACCGCGGCGGCCAGCGCGGCGTTGACCACGCCCGGCTGCACGACCGCGATCCGGTTCACCGGATCGATCTCCAGGATCTCCGCCATCGAGGTCATCGACAGCACCAGCGCGCCGTCCACCGCGTTGGCCGCGCCGGCCAGCCCGGTCCGGGCTCCCTGCGGCACCACGGGTACGCCGTGCCGGGCCGCCAGCCGGACGGCCGTACGGACATCCTCGGTGGCGCGCGGGCGTACCACGACCGCGGGGGTGCCCGCGGCGCACAGGTCAGCCTCGTCCCGCCGGTGCCCCGCGAGCAGGTCGGGGTCGGTGAGGACGACGGTCGCGCCGAGCGCGGCCCGGAGGTCTTCGATGAGTTCCGGCATGGGTGGCAGGCTAGCCCGCACGGCACCGCGCCGACCACGTCGTACGCCGGCCGGGTATCCCCGGGTACCGGTCGACGGGGCCGGCCGGGTATCCCCGGGTACCGGTCGACGGGGCCGGTCCGGCCGCGTCCCATCGCGGGCGAGCGGTTGCCGGCGGGATGATTCAGCCGGTCCGGGACGGGTAGTCCGGCCCATGCCGTCGCAGCGGGACGATCCGATCAGGGCCCGGATCGCGGGGGCGCGGATCGCCGGTGTGCCGGTGCCGGCGGACCGGCAAGGTGCGGCGATCGCCGTCCGGGAGTTGCGCAGCCAGGTCCGTCCCACGCTGCACGACCGTGTCCACCGGGTCCGGTACAACCTGGTGCTCGCCGTCCAGGCCGGGGTGGCGGCCAGCCTGTCCTGGGCGCTCGTCTTCTACGTGCTGCGCAATCCCGATCCGGTCTTCGCCCCGATCTCGGCGGTCGGTACCCTCGCGGCCTCCGTGGGTCAGCGGATCCGGCGGACGATCGAGCTGATCATCGGGGTGTCGGTCGGTATCGCAATCGGTGACCTGTTCATCGTCGCGTTCGGGGTCGGCTGGTGGCAGCTCGGCGCGATCACCACGATGGCCGTCCTGATCACGATCTTCCTGGGCGGCGGTCCGGCGGTGGTCACCCAGGCGGCCGTCACCGCGCTGCTGCTGGTGGCGCTCTCGCCGAAGTCCTCGAACCTGGAGTTTCCCCGGGTCATCGACGCCCTGGTGGGTGGACTCGTCGCGCTGGGCGTGGGCCTCGTGCTGTTGCCGTTCAACCCGCTGCGGGTGGTGGACCGGGCCGCCCGGCCGGCGCTGGAGACCCTGGCCCGGGAGTTGGACGTCACCGCGAAGGCGATGGCCGACGGTGACCCGGACCGCGCCCAGGCGGCGCTGGACCGGGTGCGGGAGGTGGAGCAGCACATGGCGGGGTTGCAGGAGGCGCTGGAAGGTGGCCGGGAGACGGCGACGCTGGCGCCGGTCCAGTGGAGGCGGCGCGGCGCGCTCACCCAGTACGTCGAGAGCGCCGAGTACATCGAGCACGCCGTGGCGAACGCCGGCACCATGATCCGGCGTACCGTGACCGCGCTGGAGGACGAGGAACCGATCCCGGACTCGCTGCCCGCAGCCGTCGCCGAACTCGCCGACGCGGTCCGGCAACTGCTGGGTGAGCTCGGCGCCGGGCTGGAGCCGGAGGCGACCCGGGACCGATCGTTGCGCGCCGTCGCCGAGGCTGGCCGGGCGTACGCGGACGGGGTGGGCTTCTCCGGCAGCGTGGTGGTGGCGCAGATCCGGACAACCGCGAGTGACCTGCTGCGCGCCAGCGGTGTCGACCGGGTCGAGGCGAACCGGCAGGTCCGCCGGGCCGTGGAGACCGGGAAGGCCGGCAGGTCACATCCGGATCCGGCGGCCGACACCGGATCGGCGGAGGAAGCCAGCGAACGGCGGACGACCGAGGGTGCCGCCGCTCACGCCCCGGAACCGATCCCGAACCGGGGCGGTCGGGCCGACCCGAGGGAACACACCGAGGCGGCGGCCGCGGCGGTCGAGGCCGCCGGCCGGGCGTCCTCTCCGGTCCGGGACCAGGATCCGACGGCGGACGGCGAGCCACCGCGCCCCGGCGACGGGCGTCCGGAGGGTGGCGACGTCGACGCGACCGGACCGACCAGTCGGCGGGAACTACGCTGACGTCATGGCCGACACCCCGACCGGAAGCGGATCCGCTCCGCCGTCGCCGCCGCATCCCGCTCCGCCGGCACCCGCTCCGCCGTCGCACCCCGTTCCGTCGATGGGCGTTCCGGCGAACCCTGACCTGGTGCTGCGCCGCCGCTGGGGCTGGCAGCGGGTGCTGGTCCTGGCGGTGGTCATCCTGGCCATCGCCGGCTGCGCCGTCGCGTTGTTGAAGACCCTGGGCGAGGATCTCGGCGCCCAGGCGCTGCTCATCGGCATCGCCGCCGCCGTCGTGCCGGTACCGGTGCTGGTGGCGTGCTTCCTCTGGCTGGACCGGTACGAGCCGGAACCGACCCGGTACCTCGTGCTGTGCTTCGCTTGGGGCGCCGCCGTGGCCACGTACGCCTCGTTGCAGGTCAACACGTTCGCGGCCAAGGAGTTCGCCGCGGCGGGCCTGCCGGACGCGCTGGTCGCGGTGCTGGTGGCGCCGTTCATCGAGGAACTGACCAAGGCGGCGTTCCCGATCCTGCTGCTCATCTTCCGTCGGCGGGAATGGTCGGGCGTCGTCGACGGGATCGTCTACTGCGGACTGTCGGCCGTCGGTTTCGCGATGGTGGAGAACATCCTCTATCTCGGTGGGCACGGATATGCCGCCGGCGCCCAGCAGTACGGTCCGGCGACGGGTGCGCAGCTCCTGTTCGCCACGTTCATCGTCCGGATCCTCTTCTCCGGCTTCGCGCATCCGCTGTTCACCTCGATGACCGGTGTGGGACTCGGTCTCGCCGCGCGGGCCGCCGACCGGCGGGTGCGGATTCTCGCCCCGATCGCCGGCCTGCTGGTGGCGATGATGATGCACGGCACCTGGAACCTCGTGCCGTCGCTCGCCGTGGCTCTCAAGCAGAACCTGATCCTGGTCTACGGCTACCTCAACATCATGGTGCCGATCTTCTTCGGCATGGTCGGGCTGGCCATCTGGCTGCGTAGCTGGGAGGGCCGGCTGACCGAGCGGACCCTCACCGACTACGTCCGGGCCGGCTGGCTGACCCCGCCGGAGGTGGCCGCCCTGGGCAGCCTCGGACGGCGGCACGCGGCCCGCCAGTGGGCCCGGCGGGTGGCCGGAGACGCGGGCGTGCGGGCGATGCGCGACTACCAGTTCGCGGCGACCCGGTTGGCGCTGCTGCGGGACGGACTGCGTCGTGGTCTGGACACCCGCCCGGTCGATGTGGCCCGCAGCACCGCAGAGGAACGTGACCTGCTGGCTCGGATCGCCGCCCTGCGTTCGGTTTTCGTGGGCCGCGATCCGCAGGCGCCAGCGGCGCTGTGGGACGGCAACCGCTACCACGTCATGTTTCCGGACGGCGTCCGCCGTACCCTCGACGCGCCAGACGAACCGGTGGTGCCGATCCCGGTGGTGCTCACCCCGCCGGGCGGCGGGTTCGGCGCGGTTGCCGTCGCCCCACCGGCCGGCTACGGCGGTCCCGGCTACGGCGGTCCGGGTCAGGGCGGTTCCGGCTACGGCGGTTCCGGCTATGGCGGTCCTGGCTACGGCGGTCCTGGCTACGGCGGTCCTGGCTACGGCGGTCCGGGCTATGGCGGTCCGGGTCAGGGCGGTCCACCGGCCGGTTGGGGTGGGTCCCCGAGGTAGCGTCCGACCAGCCGGTTTCGACGGTGCCCAACGCTGATCGGCGGTACGCGGCGGTACGCGCGGCCCCTCAGAGGTAGAGGCCGGTGCCGTCGGTCTCGATCCGCTGGGCGGCGACGGCATGCACGTCCCGCTCGCGGAGCAGCACGTAATCGCGGCCGTGCAACTCGACCTCCGAGCGGTCCTCCGGGTCGAACAGCACGCGGTCGCCGGTCACGATGGAGCGGACGTTCGGTCCGACGCCCATCGCGGTCGCCCAGGCGAGCCGCCGCCCCATCGAGGCGGTGGCCGGGATGACGATGCCGGCGGTGGAGCGCCGTTCGCCCTCGGCGCCCTCAAGCCGGACCAGCACGCGATCGTGCAACAGGCGGATGGGCAGGCCGGAGTCGGTGTTCGGGTCGGCGGTCACGTCGCAGACGCTACCGTGCCGGCCCACCGGGCTTCGCTCGTGGACCCGCATCCGGGTGCCGGCGGGGATCAGCGGTCCGGATTCCGGGTGCCGGCGGGGATCCGTGGACCCGGAAGCGGTTGGCGGACCCGCCGACGGGGCAACAGGGAGGGCGGATTCCCTGCTGACGCGGGACGCTCGGGCGAGCATCAGCCGGCTACGGTATGGGGGCCCGACTCTCGTCCAGGAGGTGCGCTTGAGCCGCTTCGAGCAGGCCCGGACCCGGCTGCGCCGGGCGTACGAGTCCGGGCGCGACTCGGTCCGTTCCGCCCGCAGGGCCCGCGACGACGCCGAGGCCGGTGGTACCGGTGTGGACGCCGAACCGACGGTCGCCGCGTCGGCGCTGACCCTTCCCGGCCCGGAACCCGAACCGGCGGCGCAACCGTCGGTCATCAGCCGGGACGACGCCGAGGTGCCACACGCGCTGCGCCTGGCCGCGGCATGGTCGTGGCGGCTGATCGTGGTGGGGATCGTCGCCTGGACGTTGATCAGGGTGGTCGGCGCCATCCGGGTCGTGATGATTCCGTTGGCCGTGGCCCTGCTGCTGTCCGCGCTGCTGGCACCGGCCGTGGGGTGGCTGCTGAAGGCCCGCCTGCCCCGTTCGCTGGCCACCGCGGTGGTGCTGATCTGCGGTATCGCGGCCGTGGTGGGCACGCTGACGGCGGTGGTCAACGAGTTCATCGCGGGCGTACCCGAGCTCAGCGACAAGGCGACGGCGGGTGTCCGGCAGATCCAGGAGTGGCTGAAGACCGGCCCGCTGCACCTGTCGGACAATCAACTGAACAAGTACATCGACCAGGGGCAGCAGTGGGTGAACGAGCACACCCAGTCGCTGACCAGCGGGGCGCTGTCCACCGCCGCCACCCTGTTCGAGGTGCTCACCGGCATGCTGCTGGTGCTCTTCGCCACATTCTTCTTCCTGCGTGACGGCCGCAAGATCTGGCGGTTCCTGGTCCGGTTGCTGCCGGTGAACGCCCGGTGGCGGGTGGACGACGCCGGCACCGCCGCCTGGGCGACCCTGGTGGCCTACGTCCGGGCCACCGTGCTGGTCGCCTTCATCGATGCCGTGGGCATCGGCATCTTCCTGCTGGTCTTCAAGATCCCGTTCACCGTGCCGCTGATCGCGCTGGTCTTCCTGAGCGCGTTCATCCCGATCGTCGGCGCCGCGCTGTCCGGCGCGGTGGCGGTGCTGGTGGCGCTGGTCGACCAGGGCTGGGTCATCGCGTTGGTGATCCTGGGCGGGGTGATCCTGGTCCAGCAGATCGAAGGACACGTTCTCCAGCCGCTGATCATGGGCCGTGCGGTGGCCATCCATCCGCTCGGGGTGATCGTCGGGATCGCCGCGTTCGCCGTGCTGGCCGGCATCGTCGGCGCGATCGTCGCCGTACCGCTGATCGCGGTGCTCAACACGGCGATCCGGCGGCTCACCGCCCGGCGGGTGCCCGAGGTGCCGCCGGACGCCGTGGTGGTGGCCGCCCAGGCGCCCTGACGCGACCGGGTCGGCCCGGTCCGGCCCGGGGGGCACCGGGCAGGTCCGGGGTCGGCCCGGGACACCGGGCAGGTCCGGGTCGACCGACTGATGACGGACCGGCTCAACTGCCGCGGAGCCGCTCCAGCGCGCCGCGGGCCACCTCGGGCCGGGTGGTGTACCAGAAGGGCGGCAGCGACCGGCGCAGGAACGGTCCGTAGCCGCGGGCGGTCTCCAGCCGGGAGTCGAGCACGGCCACCACACCCCGGTCGGCGCTGGCCCGGATCAGCCGGCCCACCCCCTGGGCCAGCCGGATGGCGGCGATGGGCACGCTGACCGCCGCGAATCCCGAGCCGCCGGTCGCGTCCACCGCCGCCGCGCGGGCCGCGGCGAGCGGTTCGTCCGGCCGGGGAAAGGGCAGCCGGTCGATCACCACGAGCTGGCAGGCGTCCCCCGGTACGTCGACGCCCTGCCACAGCGACATCACCCCGAACAGGCAGCTCGCCCGGTCCTCGCGGAACCGGCGGACCAGCAGCGGCAGCGACTCCTCACCCTGCAACAGGATCGGCAGGTCGGTGCGGGAACGCAGCAGTTCGGCGGCCTGGGTCGCGGCCCGGCGCGAGGAGAACAGCCCGAGGGTGGCACCGCCGAGCGCGCTGACCAGCGAGACCAGTTCCTCGCCCGCCGCGGTCGGCAACCCGGAGGCGGCCGGCCGGGGCAGATGGGCCGCGACGTACAGGATGCCCTGCCGGCCGTAGTCGAAGGGTGAACCGACGTCCAGCGACCGCCAGCCGGGGCCCGACTCGGCCGGCGCGTCCGCTTCCCGGCCGGCTGCCGGCCCGGCTCGGCCCGGCTCCGTCGCCCCGACCGGGCGGGTACCACCGGTCCGGGCGGTGGAGCCGGCGAGGGCCGCCGCCGCGGGGGAGGGCGGGCTGGCCGGCGGTGCCTCCAGGCCGAGGGCCCGGGCCACCGTGTCGAACCGGCCGCCCAGGGTGAGCGTGGCGGAGGTGGCCACCACCGTGCGTTCCTCGTAGAGGTGGGTGGCCAGCGTGCCGGCCACCGACAGCGGCGCGACCACCAGCGCCCGCCGGCCACTGCCCGCGCCTTCGGGCTTCTCCACCCAGGCCACGTCGTGGTCCTCGGCGGCGAGCAGGCGCTGGGCGGTCTTCGACAGCTCGTCCAGCACCGCCTTGGCCTGTTGCTTACGGACCGGGTCCGGATCGTCCGCCTTGACGTCGCCGATGCCCTCCAGTGCGACCCGGGTGGCCGAGTCGAGCAGGGTGCACGCCTCACGCAGCGGGTCCGGCAGGCCCGCGGTGAGCCGCCCGGCCGGCGCCTCGGCCAACCCCACGGTCAGCGCGTCGCCGGCCTCCACCAGCGCCTCGGCCGTCTCGGGCTTGAGCAGCGGGCGGGCCCGCCGGGCGGCGCGGTCGATCACCTCGGGGACCAGTTCGGCCTGGGAGGCCGCCGAGACCCGGTCGGCCAGTTCGTGTGCCTCGTCGATGACCAGCAGTTTGTGTGGCGGCACGATGTGCCGGCCGGCGAGCATGTCCACCGCCAGCAGGCTGTGGTTGGTGACCACGATGTCGGCCTCCCGGGCCCGCACCCGGGACGCCTCCGCGAAACACTCGTCACCGAACGGGCACCGGGCCGCGCCGACACACTCCCGGGCCGGCATCGACACCGACCGCCAGACCTGGTCGTCCACCCCCGGATCCAACTCGTCCCGGTCACCGGTCGCCGTCTCGTCGGCCCAGTCACGGATCCGCTGCATCTGCTTGCCGAGCCGGCCGGCCGCGCCCAGCCACTTGGTCTGCCCGGCGCGCGGCTCGTCGAACAGCGCGTCGGCCGGCTCCTCCTCGGCCGAGTTGTCCAGCCGGGCCAGGCACAGGTAGTGGTGACGCCCCTTGAGTACCGCGAAGGTCGGCCGGCGGCCGAGGACCGGCCGGACCGCGTCGGCCAGCCGGGGCAGGTCGTGGTCGACCAGTTGGGACTGTAGGGCCAAGGTGGCGGTGGAGATCACGACCGGGCCGTCGACGGTGAGCGCCGGCGCGAGGTACGCCAGCGACTTGCCGGTGCCGGTGCCGGCCTGGACCAGCAGGTGTTCCCGGGTGGCGATGCTCTCGGCGATCGCCTCGGTCATCTGTTGCTGGCCCGGTCGGGCGGTGCCGTTGGGCACGGCGCCGACGGCGGCGGCGAGCAGCTCGGGGCCGGTCGGCCGGGAGCCGCGTCGACGTCCGGCGGTCCGGCCGGGGGTGGTGGCGGTGGTTGTGGAACCGGTGTCGGTGGCGGGCGCGGTCACCGTGCGACCGTACCCGCCGCGGGCGACACCACCGCGCCCATCCGCCCCCGGCGCGCGTGCCGCCGGCTCAACCGGCGGGCGGGTACGGATCGTCCCGGTACGTCGACTCGTCCGCGATCTTCCCGTCCTCCTTGTGCACGATCACCTGGCTGGGTTCGTGCTGGCGGGCCGTGTCACGCCCGTCCTGGACGGCGTCCTTTTTGGTGTCGTGGGTGCCGACGGTCCGCTGACCCCGCTCAACCTTCCACTGATCATTGTCGCTATCTGGGACGACGTGATATTGCTCGCGTGCCATGGTTGCCTCCTCGGATCGGTCGAGTCACCGGCTATGTGGCATATCGACGTACCCCAGGCCGGTTTGGGGGAAACGAGCGGCGGCGTACGGTCGGCTTCCTTCCTCGGTGCGTAATCCCGATCGGTTAGGGTGCGAAACATGCCGAGCGAAGTGGTCCGGGTCGTCTACCGCAAGTACGACGGCAGCGCGCACCGCGACTATCCCGCCCGCCGGCTCGCCGAGGACGATCTCGGGACCTGGCTCGGCGTCACGGTCGGCACCGCCTCGGTCTACCACGGACGACCATCGGTGGAGCAGATCCCGTTCGTGCTCCTGGTCCCGCACCACGCCTGGTGGACCGGCATGTTCAACCCGCCGCCACGGACCAGCGAGGTCTACTGCGACATCACCAGCCCGGCCCGGTGGGACGGTGACACCGTGCACCTGTTCGACCTCGATCTGGACGTGGTGCGCCGCCGCGCCACCGGCGTGGTGGAGTTGCGGGACGAGGACGAGTTCGCCGAGAACCGCGTCCGGTACGGCTATCCCGACGACCTCGTCGAGCACGCGCACGCCGCGGTGGACTGGCTGCTCGGGGCACTCGGCGACGGCACCGAGCCGTTCGCCTCGACGTACCGGAAGTGGCTGGCCCTGGTGGTCTGACCCGGCGGCCGGAGCGGGTCGCCGGAAGGCCCGCAGGTGTGCCCAGGTCCCACCCGGATCGGCGGTCGGAACCTGCGGCCGGGGCGCGGACCGGGACCGACCGGCGCGGTCAGAGCGAGGGTGGCCAGGTTGAGTCCGGGCCGAGCGCCGGCACCCGGGTCAGCTTCTCCGGGTTGAGCTGGTTGAAGATGCCGGTGATCCGCCCCTGGTCGACGGCGAACGACATCACCAGCCGCCACGGACGTCCGTCCCCGAAGTCGGCGTCGACCTGTAGCCCGAGCGTCCCGTTGACCAGCACCAACCCGGCTCGCGGATCCCGCAGGTCCACGTGGCTGTGCCGGAACAGCCCGCTCAGGAACCGGGCCACCCGCAGCGCGCCGCTGACCGGGCGCGCGACGGCCGGGAAGTGACCGCCGCCGTCGCCGATCAGGACCACGTCCGGTGCGAGGACCTGGAGCAACCCGTCGAGGTCACCGGATTCGACGGCACCGAGGAACGCCGCCACCACCCGGCGATGCTCGCTCGGATTGGCGGTCTGTCGCGGCGAGTTGGCGTCCGCCACCGCCCGGCGGGCCCGGGAGGCGAGTTGCCGGGCCGCCTCGGATGTCGTACCCAACGTGGCGGCGACCTCGGCGAACGGCACCGCGAAGACGTCGTGCAGCACCAGGGCGATCCGCTGCTCGGGAGAGAGCTGTTCGAGGAGCACGAGCAGGGCGAGCCCGACCTGCTCGGTGACCACCGCCCGGTCGGCCGGGTCGGGCCCGAAGCCGGCGCCGGTGGCTGGTTCGGGTGCCCCGGCCAGCCGGCTGACCACCGGTTCGGGCAGCCACTGACCCGGGTACGTCTCCCGCCGGGTCCGCGCCGAGCGGAGCACGTCGAGGCAGATCCGGCCGACCGTCCGGGTCAACCAGCCGCGCAGATCACGGATCTCGGCGCGGGCCGGCGGGCTGCCGAGGGCCTTCGCGCAGCGCAGCCAGGTCTCCTGGACGGCGTCCTCGGCCTCGGCGTGGCTGCCCAGCATCCGGTAGGCCACCGCGGTCAGGTGGCCGCGTTCCGCCTCGAACTCGGTCGCGAGGTCGCGTGCCCCATCGGTCGCCCGCCCCGCCGCATCTCCCGGCACGCCCCGCACCCCCTGTAAGGAAGGGCCCCCTGTTATCGCCTTCTGTATAGCAAGGGTCCCCGCTTAACGCCGGAGGGCGGAAGCCTGGGGTGGCCGATCCCACCCGGCCGGGCGATGATCGTCGAATGGACCACCCGGCGAACCACCTCCGCGA
This sequence comes from Plantactinospora sp. A48, assembly GCF_055793945.1. NCBI lineage: Bacteria > Bacillati > Actinomycetota > Actinomycetes > Micromonosporales > Micromonosporaceae > Plantactinospora > Plantactinospora sp. A48. The sequence continues at coordinate 90,526 of NZ_JBTIXF010000008.1, forward strand.
GCTGTTGCGCGTACCGCTGACCGAAGGCGCGCCCGTCGACCTGGCGGCGATCGATCCCCGGTCGACGCCCGGGATGCCGGTGGAGCTGGCCGGCCGGGAGGCCAAGGCGTGGGCCCGGGAGCGGACGGCCGACCTGACCGCCCAGCTGGCGGTCCAGCAGGAGATGTTGTACGCGGGCGCCCAGGTGGACCCGTCCGCCGACCGGCGGGTGCTGCTGGTGCTCCAGGCGATGGACTGCGGCGGCAAGGACGGGACGATCCGGCGGGTGGCCGGGGCGATGAATCCGCTGGGACTGCACATCCGTTCGTTCGGGCCGCCGACCGAGGAGGAGCTGCGGCACGACTTTCTGTGGCGGATCCGGCGTGCGCTGCCCCGACCGGGGTACGTGGGGGTCTTCAACCGTTCCCACTACGAGGACGTGTTGATCGCCCGGGTGGAGTCGCTGGTGCCCGAGTCGGTGTGGCGGAGCCGGTACGACGAGATCAACTCGTTCGAGCGGGACCTTACCGAGGGTGGTTTGACGCTGATCAAGGTGTTTCTGCACATCTCGCCCGAGGAGCAGCGGGAGCGGTTGCTCAAGCGGCTGGACAATCCGGCCAAGCACTGGAAGTACAACCCGGCGGACCTCGACGCGCGGTCCCGGTGGGATGAGTACCAGGCGGCCTACGCCGAGGCGATCACTCGCTGTGACAGTCCGGCGACCCCGTGGTACGTCGTACCGGCGGATCGGAAGTGGTACCGCGACTGGGCCGTCGCGAACCTGCTCGTGGAGACGTTCGGTGGGCTCGGCTTGAGCTATCCCCCGGCGGACTTCGACGTGGCGCGGGAACGAAGCCGACTCGGCGTGGCGGGGGAGCGAAGCCGGGTCGGTGTGGCGGGGGAGCGAAGCCGGGTCGGTGCGGCCGGGGAGGGAAGTCGGGTCGGCGCGGAGGAGGGCTGAGTTGGCCCCGACGCCGCGCCGCGGAGCGTTGGGCAAGGTGAACATTGGATGAACTAGCGGTTAATGGCCCCTGACCAGGGGTAGGCCGCGCGGAGCCGTGGTTTTGCGTTACCTAGCATTCCCCCCGGCGGGCCGCGTCGTGCCGCCCACTGACCATGCTGATCGAGACGACGAGGGTCCCTGCCGTGAAGTTTTCCTTCCGCCCGACCGAGGGCGCGTTCTACGAGCTTTTCACCAGGGCGGCGCAGAATCTGGTCCGGGGCACCGAGCTGCTCCAGGAACTGGGCCTGCCGGGTGTCGAGGTGCAGTCGGTGAGCGAGCGGCTGACCGAGGTCGAGCACGACAGCGACCAGATCACCCACGAGCTGTACAAGAAGATCAACTCCACCTTCATCACCCCGTTCGACCGGGAGGACATCTACTCCCTCGGCTCGCTGCTGGACGACGTGATGGACCACCTGGAGGCCGCCGGCAACCTGGTCTACCTGTACGGGCTGACCAAGCTGCCCGCGCTGCCCCGAGAACTGCACGAGCTGGTCAACGTGCTCGACCAGCAGGCGAAGCTGACCGCCCAGGCGATGCCCCGGCTGCGGGCGATGAAGGACCTGGAGCAGTACTGGATCGAGTGCAACCGGCTCGAGAACGAGGGCGACCAGGCGTACCGGATGTTGCTGGTTCGGTTGTTCAGCGGCGAGTACGACGCGCTCACCGTGCTCAAGATGAAGGAGGTCGCCGACGAGCTGGAGGCGGCCTGCGACGCCTTCGAGCACGTGGCGAACACCGTCGAGACAATCGCGGTCAAGGAGTCCTGATCGCGTGGACACCAATCTCATCGCCGTACTCGCGGTGATCGCCGCCGCGATGCTGTTCGACTTCACAAACGGCTTCCACGACGCGGCCAACGCGATCGCCACCAGCATCTCCACCCGGGCCCTGACCCCCCGGGTCGCGTTGGCCATGGCGGCGGTCGGCAACTTCGCCGGCGCCCACCTTGGCGCCGGGGTCGCCAAGACCGTCGGAGACGGCCTGGTCGGCCTGCCCACCGGGCTGGCCAGCCTCGGCGTGGTGTTCGCCGGGGTGCTCGGCGCCATCGCCTGGAACCTGATCACCTGGTACTTCGGCCTGCCGTCGTCGTCCTCGCACGCCCTGTTCGGCGGCCTGGTCGGCGCCACGCTGCTGGCCAGCGGCGGACACGTCAAGTGGGGCAACATCCTCGACAAGGTGATCATCCCGATGGTGCTGTCGCCGGTCGTCGGACTGGTGCTCGGCTTCCTCCTGATGCTGGCCCTGCTGTGGCTGTTCCGGCGCGGCCAGCCGGGCAAGCTCAACCGCGGCTTCCGGTACGCGCAGACCGCGTCGGCCGCCGCCATGTCCGTCGGCCACGGCATGCAGGACGCCGCCAAGACCATGGGCATCATCGTGCTGGCGCTCTACACCGGTGGGTACCAGTCGGACAAGACGCACATTCCGCAGTGGGTCTTCTGGACCTCGGCCACCATGCTGGCCCTGGGCACCTACTCGGGCGGGTGGCGGATCATCCGTACCCTCGGTCGGAAGATCATCGACCTCGGGCCACCGGAGGGCTTCGCCGCCGAGACGGTGGCCAGCGCGGTGCTCTACTTCAACGCGCTGGTGCTGAAGGCACCGATCTCCACCACGCACACGATCACCTCGGCGATCATGGGCGTGGGCGCCACCAAGCGGCTCTCGGCCGTGCGCTGGAACGTGGCCGGCAACATCGTCATCGCCTGGGTGATCACCTTCCCCGCCGCCGCGGCCATCGCCTGCCTGGCATACCTGGTGGTCCGGCCGATCTTCTGACGGCCGATCCCCTGACGGCCGTCCTGCTGACCGGCCGATCTGCTGACCGGCCGGTCTGCTGATAAGAAGGGCCCCTTCCTATACAAAAAGCGATAACAAGGGGCCCTTCCTTTCAGGCGTAGTGGACGCCGATCCGGTCCCGGATGTCGTCCAGCAGGCCCATCACCTCCAGGGTGACCGAGTGCGGCACCATCGGGCTCTCCAGCAGCCCGGCCGCCAGGCAGCGCTGCACCTCCGCCGCCTCGTACTGGTAGCCGCCCCCGGTCAACCCCGCCGGAACGACCTCCGGCTCGGCGCCCGCGCGGTGCAGGACGAGCCGGTCCGGCCGGAAGAACGGGCTGGGCAGTTCGATCCGGCCGGTGGTACCGGTGATCGTGGCGGCCACCGGGGTGGCCCCGGTGATACCGCAGGTCAGCGCGGCCACCGCGCCGGATTCGTAGCCGAACAGCACGCCGGTGTTCTCGTCCACCCCTTCGTCCGACAACCGCGCCCAGGCCCGGACCTGGTCGGGGAGACCGAGCAGCAGGTGGGCCAGGCTGATCGGGTAGATGCCCAGGTCCAGCAGCGCGCCGCCGCCGAGTGCGCGGGCGCGCATCCGGTGCTCGGGTGGGAACGGCCCGCCGACCCCGAAGTCGGCCTGCACGGTGGTGATCGGCCCGATCGCGCCGTCGGCGATCAGATCCACCATCCGCAGTACGCCCGGACTGCACCGCATCCACATCGCCTCCATCAGGAAGACGCCGCGGTCCCGGGCCGTCCGTACCAGATGTTCGCTGCTGACCGCGTCGAGCGTGAACGGCTTTTCGCACAGCACCGCCCGGCCGGCCGTCAGGCAGGTCATCGTGGCGTCGTAGTGGGCGGAGTGCGGAGTGGCCACGTACACCACGTCGACGTCGTCGTCGGCGGCCAACTCCGCCCACGAGCCGTAGGCGCGCGGGATGCCGTACCGGTCGGCGAACCGGCGCGCGGCCTCCGGGGTGCGCGAGCCGACGGCGACGATTTCCGCGTCGGGCAGTAGCCGCAGGTCGGCGACGAAGGAGGCGGCGATGCCACCGGTGGCCAGGATGCCCCATCGAGTCATGCCGGAACGCTACGGTGTGCGCCCCGGAACCTCCACCGCCGCCCCACCTGAGGTGCCCCGACCGGGCGCCGAGCCAGGCCGTGGGTCCGGGCGTCGCGATGTCCCGGACCAGGTCCGCGTCGGGTTGGCAAGATCGCGGCGGGGGCGGTGAGCAGGCTAACCTCGCGGGATGACGATCGACGGGCTGGGTTCCGTCGGGTTGGGCCCGGACGGCTGGTCCCTCCCGGCAACGGACGCGATGGTCGAGCACGCCCGCCGATTCGCCGCCGAGGACCGGCCGCCGGCGACCCCGCGGGTGGCGGCCACCGTGCTGCTGCTGCGGCCCGCGACCGGTGGCTTCCAGGTGTACGTCATCCGCCGGCTCGCCGCGATGACCTTCGGCGGGGTGTACGCCTTCCCGGGCGGCGGCGTGGACCCCTCCGACTCACGGGTTCACCTGGACTGGTCCGGTCCGACCCCCGCCGAGTGGGGACAGCGCCTCGGCCTGGCCACCGAGCCGGCGCAGTCGGTCGTCTGCGCGGCGGCCCGGGAGGTGTTCGAGGAGGCGGGCGTGCTGCTCGCCGGCCCGGGTCCGGCCGACGTGGTGGGCGATGTCAGCGGCCCGGAGTGGGAGGCCGACCGTGCCGCGCTGGTGGCCCGCCGGACCGGCTTCGCGGACCTGCTCCGGGAGCGGGGCCTGACGCTGCGCTCCGATCTGCTGCTGCCGTGGTCGCGGTGGATCACCCCCGAGTTCGAGCCGCGCCGCTTCGACACGTACTTCTTCCTGGCCCTGCTGCCGGACGGGCAGCGGACCCGGGACGTCAGCGGGGAGGCCGACCACACGATGTGGATCCGGCCGGCGGACGCCCTGGCGCAGGCCGGGAACGGTGAGTTGACGATGCTGCCACCGACCCTGGTCACCCTCGCCGAGGTTGCCGACCACCCGGACCTGGCCACCCTCGCCGGGGCCGCGGCCGAACGAGACCCGGCCAGCCCCATCACCCCCCGCCTCGGCACCGCTCCCGACGGCAGCCCGCGGTTCCGGCTCGGCTAGGAGGTTAGGAAGGGGCCCTTCCTATACAAGAAGCGATAACAAGGTGCCCTTCCTTTCAGGAGGTGGCCCGGTGGTAGCGGGCGGCGAGGGCGCGGATCGCCTCGACCAGTTCGGGTGGGTCGTCGACGGTGAAGTCGGCGTCGAGCAGGCCGATCCAGACGGCGAGCGTCTCCAGCCGGTCGGCCCCGGTGTGCAGGACGCAGGTGTGCGGGTCGAGGGGTTCCACCGTGCCCACGGCCGGGTTGATACGTTCCGTCACCACCTCGGCCGGGGCGTTCACGGTGATGCGGGCCCGGTACCGCCACGCGGCGGCCGACACCCCGCGCCGGACCCGGTCGGTGACGTCCTCGGGCAGTTCACGCGGCCTGAACCGGGGACCGGTGGGCACCACCGGGTCGATCCGGTCCACCCGGAAGGTCCGCCAGTCGTCCCGATCGAGGTCGAAGGCCACCAGATACCACCGGCGACCCCAGTTGACCAGCCGGTACGGTTCGACGCCGCGCCGGCTGACCGCGCCGTCGTGGTCCCGGTAGTCGAACCGCAACCGTTCGTGGTCCCGGCAGGCGGCCGCCAGGGCGCTCAGGGTGGCGGCCGCCACCCGAGGTCCCGGGTCGTCCCGGGGGACCGGCACGGTGTACGTCTGCAGCGCGTTGACCCGGCGGCGCAGCCGCTCCGGCAGCACCCGTTCCAGCTTGGCCAGCGCGCGTAGCGACGTCTCCTCGACACCGGCGATGCTGCCGCCCGCCGCGGTCCGCAGGCCGACCGCCACGGCCACCGCCTCCTCGTCGTCCAGCAGCAGGGGTGGCAGTGCCGCCCCGGCGCCGAGCCGGTAGCCGCCGACCGCGCCCCGGGTGCCGTGTACCGGGTAGCCGAGCCCGCGCAGCCGGTCGATGTCGTTGCGGACCGTACGCGGGGTCACCCCGAGCCGGTCCGCCAGTTCGGTCCCGGTCCACTCGCGCCGGGTCTGCAGCAGGGACAGCAGGCGCAGCAGTCGCGCCGAGGTCTCCAACATTCCCCGGATTCTGCCCGCTTATTAGGAACGAGATGTTCCTAATAAGTCTCTACCGTCGTAGGCATGACTGACACCAGCGCGCTCACGCCGTTCCGCGTCGCCGTTCCGCAGGCCGACCTCGACGACCTTCAGCAGCGGTTGGGGCGTACCCGATGGGCGCAGGAACTGCCCGCGGACCCGGCGGCGGCTCCCGCCGGCCCGATCCCGCCCGGCTGGGAGTACGGCGTCCCCGTTGGCTACCTCCAGCGCCTGGTCGAGCGCTGGCGGACCGGCTACGACTGGCGGGCCTGGGAGGCGCGGCTGAACGCGTACCCGCAGTTCACCACCGAGATCGACGGTCAGACCGTGCACTTCCTGCACGTCCGTTCGCCCGAGCCGGACGCGACACCGCTGATCCTGACGCACGGCTGGCCGACGACCGTGGTGGAGTGGCTGGACGTGATCGGGCCGCTCACCGACCCCCGGGCACACGGCGGCGATCCGGCGGACGCCTTCGACCTGGTCATCCCGTCGATCCCCGGCTTCGGCTTCTCCGGGCCCACCACCGAACGCGGCTGGAACCGCTTCCGGGTGGCTCGGGCCTGGGCCGAACTGATGCGCCGGCTCGGCTACCGGCGGTACGGCGCGGCCGGCAACGACGCCGGTTCGTTCATCTCGCCCGAGGTGGGCCGGGTCGACCCCGAGCACTGCGTGGGGGTCCACGTCACGCAGGTCTTCTCGTTCGCCTCGGGCGACCCGGACGAGCTGGCCGGTCTTTCCGCCGAGGACCGGGAGCGGGTGCGGTTCGGCGACTGGTTCCGGCAGGCCCGCGGCGGTTACGACAAGCTCCAGTCCACCGAGCCGCAGAGCGTCGGGCACGCGCTGGCGGACTCCCCGGTCGGCCAGCTCGGCTGGAGCGCCCAGCTGCTCGGCGAGTTCCTCGACCCGGACTACGTGCTGACCAACGCGATGATCTACTGGCTGACCAACACCGGTGCCTCCTCGGCGCGGTACTACTACGAGGACGCCGTGGCGGTCTCACCGACCCAGAAGGCCAACGGCCGGGGCGCCGAGCCGACCGGGCCGACCACCGTGCCACTGGGTCTGGCCAACTTCGCCTGGGACTACCAGTCGGTCCGTCCGTTCGCCGAACGGGACCACGCCAACATCGTGTCCTGGAACGTGTACGACCGGGGCAGCCACTTCGCCGCACACGACGCCCCGGACCTGCTCGTCGCCGACCTGCGCCAGTTCTACCGAGCGCTGTAAAGGAAGGGCACCCTGTTATCGCTTTTCGTATAGCAGGGGCCCCCTGTTAACAGCCCCGGCACCGGGCCGGGCACCCGGCGCCGGCAGGAGCACCGAGCAACCTGAACGGCGCCGGGTGCCGGCTAATCAGGTCGACAACGGCGTCGGTCCGCGCCAGGCTCTCGGGATGCCCGAGCAGCCATACTGGCCGGCTGGTTATGCCGGACGACCCGCCGACGCCGCTGACGTACCCGCCATCCACCGGCTGGTCGCGGCGTGCGAACTCGACAGGTACGGCCGGGTGGAGACCGACGCCGACACGATCGCCGCCGATCTGGCCCGGCCCGGGCTGGACCCGGCCGCCGACACGGTGCTCGGGTACGACAGCTCCGGCGAACTGGTCGCCCGCGCCTGGGTCAACCGGCGCTCCGAGGCGGACGTACACCCGGAGCATCGTGGTCGAGGGCTCGGCACCGCGCTGCTGGACTGGATCGAACGGCGGGCCCGCGAGACGGGTACGCCCCAGCTCGCGCAGATCGTCCCGGACGGGGACCTCGCGGCCACCGCGCTGCTGCGGTCCCACGGGTTCGAGCCCACGGTCACCGCGTGGTTGCTGGCGATCGGCCTGACGGCGGAGCCCGAATTGCCCGAGCCGCCCGCCGGGATCACGGTCCGGATGTTCCGGCCCGGCGACGCGCGCGCCGTTCACCGGCTCATCGAGGACGCCTTCGACGAGTGGCAGCAGCGCCGGAAGTCGTACGAGGAATGGGCCATGACGACGGTCGGGCGGGCGACCTTCGCGCCGCGGATGTCGCCGCTCGCGTTCGCCGGCGACGAACTGGTCGGCGCGGTGCTCTCGGTGGACGACCCGCAGCTTGGCGAGGGGTACGTGGAGCGGGTCGCGGTGCGCCGGGACCAGCGCAACGCGGGCATCGCCCGGCTGCTCCTGCGGCACGCCTTCCGCGCGTTCCACCGCGCCGGGCAGCCCAGTTGCGCGCTGTGGACGCACTCGAACACCGGCGCGCTGGGGCTCTACCAGCGGGTCGGCATGACGGTGCGGCGCAGCTCGACCGTCCACAAGAAGCAACTCACCGCCGGCTGACCGACGTCAAGCGCCCGGCCCCGCCGCTGAGACCGTAAGAGGGGGCCCTTCCTATACGAAAAGCGATAACAAGGTGCCCTTCCTTTCAGGGGGTCAGCCGAAGCGGCCGGTGATGTAGTCCTCGGTCTTGCGCTGGCTCGGGTTGCTGAAGATCTTCTGGGTGTTGTCGTACTCGATGAGCCGGCCCGGCTCACCCGTGCGGTCGATCGAGAAGAAGGCCGTCCGGTCGGAGACGCGGGCCGCCTGCTGCATGTTGTGCGTGACGATGATGATCGTGAACTCGTCCTTGAGCTTGAACATCAGGTCCTCGATCGCCAGCGTGGAGATCGGGTCGAGCGCCGAGCAGGGTTCGTCCATGAGCACGACCTGGGGTTCGACCGCGATGGTCCGGGCGATGCACAGCCGCTGCTGCTGACCGCCGGACAGGCCGGCACCGGGCTTGGCCAGCCGGTCCTTCACCTCGTCCCAGAGGTTCGCCGAACGCAGCGCCCGCTCGGCCGCCTCGGTCAGCACGGACTTCTTGCGTACGCCGTTGAGCTTGAGCCCCGCGACCACGTTGTCGAAGATCGACATGGTGGGGAACGGGTTGGGCCGCTGGAAGACCATCCCGATCGTCCGGCGGACCGCCGTGACGTCGACGTCCCGGTCGTAGATGTCCTGATCGTCGATGGTCAGCCGGCCCTCGACCCGCGCACCGGGCAGCACCTCGTGCATCCGGTTGATCGAACGCAGGAACGTCGACTTGCCGCAGCCGGACGGACCGATCAGCGCCGTGACGCTCTTCGGTTCGACGGTGAGGTTGATGTTCTCGATCGCCTTGAACGACCCGTAGTAGGCGGTGACGTTGGAGGCTTCGACTCGCTTGGCCATGGTGGACCTCTCTCGGGTGATCATCGGCTCAGCCGGTTGCGGCGGGCGAGCAACTTCGCCGCGATCGTCAGGATCAGGACCAGGCCGACCAGGGTGAGCGCGGCCGTCCAGGCGCGGGCCGGCGAGTACTTCGACGCCTCGCCCGCCTGCTGGTAGACGAACAGCGCCAGCGACGACTGGTTGTTCTCGAACGGGTTGAAGTTGATCGCCGCCGTACCGCCGGCGACCAGCAGGACCGGCGCGGTCTCGCCGGCAGCGCGGGCGATGGCCAGCATCACGCCGGTGACGATGCCGGGCAGCGCGGTGGGCAGGACGATCCGCAGGATCGTCTTCCACTTGGGTACGCCCAGGGCGTACGCACCCTCGCGCAGCGGCGCGGGCACCAGCCGGAGCATCTCCTCGCAGGAGCGGACCACCAGCGGCAGCATGAGGACGCTCAGCGCGAGCGCGGCCGCGAAGCCCGAGTAGCCCGGTTGGCCGCTGGCGGTCAGGTGCGGCGACACGATCAGCACCCAGAAGGCCAGTACGAAGAGGCCGGCGACGATCGACGGGATGCCGGTCATCACGTCCACGAAGAACCGGATGGCGAACGCGAACCGGCCGCGGCCGTACTCGACGAGGTAGATGGCGCAGAGGATGCCGAGCGGCACGGTGATCAGGGTGGCGATGCCGACCTGCTCAAGCGTCCCGACGATGGCGTGGTACGCGCCGCCGTTCGGGTCGCGTGGCCCGATGTTGTTCATCGAGGTCTGGAAGAAGTTGCCGTCGAACCGGTCGAGACCCTTGTTCAGCAGGGTCCAGGTCACCGAGATCAGCGGCAGCGCCGCCAGCACGAACGCGCTGTGGATGAGCGTCGTCCAGATCCGGTTGCGGGCCTTCCGGCGATCCTCGACCACCCGGCTGGCGGTGTACGTACCGACCAGGTGCAGCACCAGGCCGAGGACGAGGACCAGGACGGCGCCACCGATGCCGGTGCCGTAGACGATGACGGCGGCCACGGCCAGCGCCGCGACCGCGATGCCGAGCACGGCCACCACCGGCAGGCGGCGGCCGCGCAGGTCGGTGGACTGGCCCGGCGCGGGCAGGGGAGGGGACATCGTGGTCATGCGGCGGTCTCCGTGAACTCGCGGCGGCGGTAGATGATCGCCCGTGCGGTCATGTTGACCACCAGCGTGATGGCGAACAGCACCAGGCCGGACGCGATCAGCGCGCCCCGGCCGACGTCACCGGCCTCGCCGAACTTGACGGCGATGTTGGCCGCGATCGAGTTGCCGCCGTTCTCGATGAGGTTGAACGAGATGTTGTACGCGAAGCTGAGGGTCAGGGCGAGGGCGATGGTCTCGCCCAGCGCGCGGCCCAGGCCGAGCATGATCGAGCCGATCACGCCGGGCCGGCCGTACGGCAGGACCGCGGTGCGGATCATCTCCCACCGGGTGGCGCCGAGGGCCAGCGCGGCTTCCTCGTTGGCCGTCGGGGTCTGCCGGAACACCTCGCGGGACAGTGAGGTGACGATCGGCAGCACCATGATGGCCAGCACCAGCGAACCGAGCAGCACCGAACGGCCGAACGGGCCGTCGCCGCCGAAGATCGGGAGCCAGCCGAAGTACTTGTTGAGCCAGGTCGAGAGGTCGGTGACGGGCTGGACGAAGTAGTCCCGGCCCCAGAGCCCGTAGACCACGCTCGGTACGGCGGCCAGCAGGTCGATCAGGAAGCCGAGCGCGTTGCCCAGCCGGCGTGGCGCGTAGTGGCTGAGGAACAGGGCGATGCCGAGCGCGATCGGCACCGCGACGAGCAGGGCGAGCAGCGAGGAGAGCACGGTGCCGAAGGCCAGTGCCCCGATGCCGAACTTCGGCTGGTCGGCGTTGGGGTCCCAGCCCGGGTAGCTGAAGAAGTTCTCGGTGTCGGCCCGCAGCGCCGGGATGGCCTTGCTGACCAGGAAGATCGCGATGGCCGCGATGGTGATCAGCACCACGGCGCCGGCCGACATGCTGAGCAGGCGGAACGTTGTCTCCATGCCGAACCTTCGCCGGCGGGGCAGCGCGCCACCGCCACCGCCGAAGGCAGCCGGGCCGTTCCCGGTCGAGGGGGAATCGGCCGTACGCGCCGAACCGGCGGGCCGGTCGTGACCGATGGTCACGGCAGGCCCGCCGGTGGCGGCGTCGGCCGAGCGGGGGATGTCACCCATCTGCTCGCTCGCTCCGTAACGAAGGGTTGGACAACGGGGTGGGGGTGGTTCAGGCCAGCTTGCTGACGACGTCGGCCACCTTGGTGCGGACCGATTCCGGCAGCGGGGCGTAGCCCAGGTCGCTGAGTGCCTGCTGGCCCTCGGTGCTGGCGGTGTAGGTCAGCAGGCCCTTGATGGCCTTGCCCTTGTCCGCCGGCAGACCCTTGGTGCAGACGATCTCGTAGGTCACCAGGACCAGCGGGTAGGCGCCGGCCTCCTTGGTGCTGTAGTCGATCGACAGCGCGAGGTCGTCGCCCTGACCGCTGACCTTGGCGCCCGCGACGGCCTTGCCGGCGTTCTCCGCGGTCAGCTCGGCGAACTCGCCGGCACCGTTCTGCAGCTTGGCCATCTTCAGCCCGGCGTTCTCGGCGTACGACAGCTCGGTGTAGGTGATCGAGTTCTGGGTGCTCTTCACGAAGTTGGTGACGCCGTCCGACTTGGCCTGGCCGGTGCCGCCCGGCGCCTTCCAGATCTTGGCGTTGCCGAAGGTCCAGTCCGACGGGGCGGTCTTGGACAGGAACTTGGTGAAGTTGTCGGTGGTGCCCGACTCGTCGCTGCGGTGGACCGTCTGGATGGTCGCCGACGGGAGCTTGGCGTCCGCGTTGTCGGCCTTGATCGCCGGGTCGTCCCACTTGGTGACCTTGCCGGCGAAGATCTGGGCGATGGTGGCCGGCTTGAGCTGCAGGCTGTCCACGCCCGGCACGTTGTAGGTGACCGCGATCGGGCCGGTCACCATGGGCAGGTCGACGGCCTCGCCACCGGCGCAGCGGGCGTCGGCCTTCGGCTTCTCCTCCGGCTTGAGCGCGGAGTCCGAGCCGGCGAAGTCGGCGGTGCCGGCGGTGAACGCCTGGACACCGGCGCCGGAGCCGGAGGGCTCGTAGTTGATCGTCAGACCCGAGCACTTCTGCTGGTACGACTTGATCCACTCCGCCATCGCGTTCTTCTGGGCGGAGGAGCCCTGGGCGTTGATCGTGCCGGTCGCGCAGTCCGCCGCAGCGGAACCGGAGGCCGCGGGCGAACCGCTTCCTCCGTTATTGTCCGAGCCGCAGGCGCTGAGCGCGAGAACCGCGGTCATAGCGAGGCAGGCAAGGGCGCCGTGCCGCTGGAGCTTCACCTGAGGGGTTTCCCTTCACATGGTCGATTCCCCCGGGAGGGGTCCCGGGCACTGGTCGCTGACCAGCTACGACGCAAGTTAGGAGGGCCAGGTGGACGGTTTGCCGGACGCGGGTGAACGCGAGATGAACAGGTCCGGCCGAATAGGTCACAGACGGCTGAGGGTAAGTTGTCCGTTACGTGAACTCGTACGCCCCTATGGAGGTATATCCGGATTTATTGGGGGAGGGCGCGCCGGTAGGTGACGTGCGCCGTCCACCGCCCGAATCCGAGCCGGGCATAGAGCGCCATGGCTGCCGTGTTCGACTCGTCGACGAAGAGCATGGCCCGGCGCAGGCCACGGGAGCGCAGGTGCCACAGGCCGGCCAGGGACAGCGCCCGACCCAGCCCCGTGCCGTGGGTGTCCGGGTCGACACCCAGCACGTACACCTCGCCGATCGGCTCGCCCCGGTCGGTGGCCGGTGGATGCACCTTGGTCCAGTGGAAGCCCAGCAGCCGGCCGTCCGACTCCGCGACGGCGAGCAGGAAGCCGTCCGGATCGAACCAGGGCTCGGCCATCCGGGCGCGCAGGTCCGCCATCGTCCAGCGGCCCTGCTCGGGATGGTCGGCGAAGGCTCGGGCGTTGACGGCCAGCCACGCCGGCTCGTCGGCGTCGGGCACGAAGGGGCGCAGCACCACCCCGGGCGGGAGGGCCGGCTCAGCCAGCGCGCCGGCCAGCGGCCGGCGCAGTTGCCACAGCACCCGGTTGCGCCGGAAACCGAGATCGAGGGCGAGGGCCGCGGCCGACGGGTGATCGCCGTGCGCCCAGAGGTCCAGGTTGGTCCCGCCGTCCGGGCCGGCGGCGTGCCCGGCCACCGACCCCGCCGCCGCGCCGAGCACGGCGTCGACCAGGGCCCGGCCCAGGCCCCGGTGCCGGCTGTCCGGATGTACGACGAGTTCCGCGACCACGCTGTCCCGCCCGGGCTCGGCGTCGAGGTGGGCGTAACCCACCAGATCACCGCTCGGTGACCGCGCGATGAGATGGCTGGCGCCGGCCTTGTCGCCGTTGCTGAGCCACAGCAGGACCTGTTCGGAGAGCGGCGCCGCGCCGTCGCTGGTCCCGGCGGCCTCGGCCAGGGCGAGCACGGCGCGGACGTCCGCGGGCTCGGGTCGGGCGGTGCGGGAAACCCGGATGTCGTCCGACGAGGCTGCCCTGGTCATCTCTCCACCGTATCGCCTGCGCAGCGGGTCACCGGTCGCGTGGACATCCGCGTGACCGTGACCTCGGAGCCGGTTCGCGCCGGCCGGTCGGCCTCACGGCCCCGGCGGTCGGGCCGGCTCGGCCGGCCAGGCGGGCCCTGCGCTCACCGGTTGCCCCGCCTGGCTCGCCGGCTCCGTCCACTCGGCGGGGGCGGGCGCCGGCCCGGTGGTGGCGGGGGGCGACCCGGTGACCGTCGTGGTCCCGGTGGTCGGCGGGGGTGGCCCGGTGGTCGCGGCGGCGGCGTAGACCGCGGTCTGGTACGAGGTCGGCAGCGCGGCCAGCTCGAACCGGTCCGACAGGTTCGGCAGGATGGTCGCCAGCGCGTCCACGGTCTGCTCCCGGTTGCCGCCACCGTCGTGCATCAGGACCACCGAGCCCGATTCGGTCCCGTCCAGCACCACTCGGATGACGGTGTCGGAGCCGGGCCGCGACCAGTCCCGGGGATCGACGGCCCACCCCAGCGAGGTCATCCCGAGTTCCCGGGCCACCTGGACCTCGGTGGGCGTCCAGTTGCCGCCCGGCTGGCGGAAGTACTTCACCCGAGCGCCGGGGGCGGCGGCGGTGAGCACCGCGTTGGTCCGGGACAGGTCCGCCCGGATCACGGCGGCCGTGCGGCGGCCCAGCGTCAGGTCGTGGGTCCAGGAGTGGTTGCACAGCGTGTGGCCGTCGGCCACCACCGCCCGGACCAGCGCCGGGTACGCCTGGGCGTTCCGGCCGATCATGCAGAACGTCGCCTTGATGTGGTACGTCCGAAGTATCGCCAGCACCTGCGGGGTCCAGGTGGGATCGGGGCCGTCGTCGAAGGTGAGTGCCACCCGGCTGGTTCCGGTGGTCCACCGGCTACCGGCCGCGCCGCTCGGCTGGGCGGGCAGCGGTGGCCGGTTGTCGACGCGGATCTCCGGGGCGTCGGTGGCGGGCGGGACGGCCGTCCGAGGCGGGCGGGCGTCCCGCTGCCCGGACCCCGCTGGTCGGCTCGGGTCGACCGGGTGGCTTCGGCTCGCGCTGACCGGGTGACCGGCGTCGCTCGGTCGGCTGGCGCCGATCGAGCGGCCGATCGCGTACACCGTGCCGAGCGCACCGACGACGACCAGGGCGACCAGGGTGCAGAGTCGTACCGCCGCAGCTGACCTCATCCTCGCGCCCCCGTGTCGCCGGGACCGGCGGACGCACGCCAGTCGCCTGGCTGCCCCCGCCCGGTCCGTACTGCCGGTTCGGGGTCAGCCTATGGCGCACTAAACGGAGGAACGTAGGATTTCCCTCTTTTGCCGGCAAGAGCCACAAAAGAGGGAAATCCGGCAAATCCGGCCCTCGGATGTGGTGGTGGTTGGCGCGCGGTCAGACCGACGCGGGCGCCTGCTCCACCTCCACCTCGGTCAGCGATCGGACGGACTGGAGGACGAACTTGTACCCGACCTGCCGCACGGTGCCGATCATCGACTCGTACTCGGAGCCGAGCTTCGCCCGCAGTCGCCGGACGTGCACGTCCACGGTCCGGGTGCCGCCGAAGTAGTCGTAGCCCCAGACCTCACGCAGCAACTGGTCGCGGGTGAAGACCCGGCCCGGGTGCTGAGCGAGGAAGCGCAGCAGCTCGAACTCCTTGTACGTCAGGTCCAGTGGCCGGCCCTTGAGCCGGGCGGCGTAGGTGTCCGGGTCGATGGTCAGCTCACCGGCCCGTACCAGTCCGCTGGTGGCGGTGGCCGAGGCGGTCATCCGGCCGATCGCGAGCCGCAGCCGGGCCTCCACCTCGGCGGGTCCCGCTCCGGCGAGGATGACGTCATCGACCCCCCAGTCGGCGTTGACCGCGATGAGGCCGGCCTCGGTGACCACCGCGACCAGCGGCACGCCCAGGCCGGTGGCCTGGAGCATCCGGCAGGTGGCGCGGGCGTCGCTGAGGTCGGACCGGGCGTCCACGAGCACGGCGTCCGGGCTGGGCCCGGACACCAGGGTGCGGACGTCCCGGGGTGCGGTACGCACCGCGTGGGGTAGCAGGTCGAGCGCGGGCAACACGGCGGATGGATCGCCGGGCAGCGCGGTCACCAGCAGGAGAATCTGCACAGTCACCTCCGTCCGGGCGGGCCGGTGGGCCTCGCCGAGACTGTCGCATCGGGCCGTGTCCGGCGGATGCGACCCGTCGGTCCCGGCTGCATTGACGGGCAGGTGATGCGAGCCTAGCGGATCGATCGCGCCCTGCCTCCGCGCAATGTGCCCAGAATGCGCTGGTTGGTTGCTACATCGTCACGATAATTTTCCTGGCTGAAACCGTGGCCGGCGTGTTGCGCCGCTGGTCTGGCACGATCGGGGCGTGTTCCCCTCCACGCCATCCGAGACCGGTCGCGGCCGGCAACCGGAGCCCGACGGTGACCGGTCGCAGCGCGTCGGCCCCCAACCCGACCGGGACCCCCGGGGTCGCCCCGCCGGACCGGGGCCGAATCCGCCGTACGGCGACCCGCGCCGGCGCCCACCCGGACCCGGCACCCCGGGTCAACCGGGCGCCCCGGGTCGCTCCGGCACCCCGGGCCAGCCGAGCGCCCCGGACCGGTCCGGTGGTTCGGGCCAGGCTGGGGTGCCCCGCCCCGCACCCGGCCAGACCGGTGCGCCCGGCGGGGCGGGTGGACCCAGCCAGGCCGGTGGGCCCGGTCAGGCCGGTGGACCGGGCCGGGGGCCGGTGACCGGTGGCCCGGGCCGGGACGAGCCCTGGGCGACGGTGCCGGGGCAGCCGGGACGTGGCGAGTCCGCCGGGCACCGCAGCGGTCCCGGACGTCCCGGTCGGGACGACGCGGCGGCCGGCTCCACGGGCCGGGAGGACGACGCCGGACAGTCCGGTGACGGCGCCGACGAGCCGGTCGTGGTGCCGGTACGCCGGTCCCTCGCGCTGTCGGTCGCCGGCTTCGCCGCGCTGCTGGGCGTGGGCCTGGTGCTCGGGGTGCACACCGCCGGGCCCGGTCACCGGCTGCCCTTCGCGATCGTCGTCTTCGGCGTACAGGTGCTCTATGTGCTGGCCTGGACGATGGCCATGCGCCCGCCCGCGCTCCCGCTGGTCGCGGGCGTCGGCGTGCTGGTCGCGGCCGGCGCGGACGCGGCGGCGGTGCTGCCGACGCTGGCCGTGCTGGCGCCGCTCGGCTACGTCGCGGCGGGCGGGCTGGCGATCGCGGTGCTCGGCCAGCTGGTACGACCCGCCGACCGGACCCGGGTCACCGAGTCGCTCGGCGCCACCCTGCTGATCGTGATCGGGGTGGTGGCGTTCGGGACGCTCATCGTGCTCAGCCGCAAGCCGGGCGGCACCCAGGCGATCTTCGTCTGCCTCGGCTCGGCGGCGGTGGCCCTGGTGGTGGCGCGGCTCGCCGACGCGGTGCTGCCCCGGCCCCGGCTGGCGCCCCAGGTCCCGCGCGGGGCGACCGGGGTGGTGCTCGGAGCGATGGTCGGCACCCTCGCGGCGGCCGTGACCGGCATCTACCTTGTCGGCTTCCATCCCACCGGTTCGGCTGTGATCGGTCTGGTGGCCGCCGGTGCCGCCGTGCTGGCCGACCTCGCGGTCGGGTACGCCGAGGCGGGTCGACAGATGGCCGGGGACGCGCCGACGATGTGGCTCGCCCGGCACATGCAGGGACCGCTCGGCGGCTTCGCGTTGGCGGTGCCGATCGCGTATGCGGTAACCATGTTCTTCCTCTGATTCAATCGAGCCACGTTCGGGTAACAGGCACCCGACCGGGACGAGGACGGGAGTCGGCGTGGCGGACAGCTATGCGTACGAGGAGCGACCACGGCCACGGCGACGGGGACGCCGGTTCCTGATCGGGCTGCTGGTCCTGCTCGTCGTGGTGGTCGGCCTGCTCGTGGTGGCCGACCGGGTGGCCGCCGGTTTCGCCGAGCGGGCCATCGCCGAGCGGGTCCGCACCGAGGTCGCCAAGCAGGACGCCACCGCACAGGTGAAGTCGGTGTCGGTGGGCGGCTTCCCGTTCCTGACCCAGGTGCTGGCCGGGCGGTACGAATCCATCTCGATGGAACTGAACGACGTGAACGGCAGGGGGGTCAGCCTGCCCCGGGTCGACATCGACGCCCGGAACGTCAACGCCCCGCTCGACACGCTGCGCTCGGGCTCCGGCGACGTGACGGCCGGGACCGTCCACGGCACCGGCACCATCTCGTACGAGAGCGTCGCCAAGCTCATCAACCGCCCCGGCCTCAAGCTGGCCGAGCAGAACGGCAAGTTGGCCGTCACGGCTCCGGTCGACGTGCTCGGTCAGAAGTTCACCGTGCGCGGCGCGGCGGAACTCACCGTCGACAAGGGCCAGGTCTCCGTACGCTTCACCGACCTCACCGCCGACGAGCTGCCGAACATCCCGCTGGCCCAGGCGGCCCTGCGCAACTACGCCAACCAGATCTCCATCAAGATCCCGCTGCCCAAGCTGCCGTTCCAGCTATCCGTATCCGAGGTCAAGGCCCAGACCGACGGGCTGGCCGTCACGGCCGACGCCGAGAACGTCCCGCTCCGCTCCGTCTCCGGCTGACCCCCGCCGTTCCCACCGCTCCGCGCGCCGTACCTTCCCGCGCGCCCGCACCCTCTCGCGCGCCCGCACCTTCCCGTGCGCCCGCACCCTCCCGCCCGGACCCGGGCATGATCGAGGTGCTGGTGGCGGGGGTCACCATCTCCCGGATGGTGGTTGAGGGTAGGGCGGAGCATGGTCTCGCTGGTAGGCTCCGGTTTCATGGGGACCTTCCTCACCAAGCGGCGCGCGGTCGACCTGTGCCGCGTGGCCACCTGCCTGTGTCGCCCCGTCAGCTGACGGCGCGACCGATTCCGGCCGCCTGACGCGGCCATCGGCACGTGGGGTCCCGTTCCCCATCCCCGTACCGCATCCCGGCACCGGCGCCGTCGCACGAACCCGTGATCTATCCGTCCTGGGTCCCGCGCACGCCGGCACCGGTCGGAACACCGGCCCGGCACGCGCTGACTCACCACCACCATCCTGACCCCCAAGGAGTGATCTGATGAGTCGCGACACCGCGCTCGTCTCGGCCGACTGGGCCGAGAAGAACATCGGCGCGCCGGGCGTCGTCTTCGTCGAGGTCGACGAGGACACCTCGGCCTACGACGGTGGGCACATCCCCGGCGCCATCAAGCTGGACTGGAGGACCGACCTGCAGGACCCGGTACGCCGGGACTTCGTCAACAAGGCGCAGTTCGAGGCGCTGCTGTCCGAGCGGGGCGTCGGCAACGACGACGCGGTCATCCTGTACGGCGGCAACAACAACTGGTTCGCGGCCTACGCGTACTGGTACTTCAAGCTCTACGGCCACCGCGACGTCAAGCTGCTGGACGGCGGACGCAAGAAGTGGGAGCTGGACGCCCGCGCCCTGGTCACCGACCCGGTGTCCCGGCCGGCCACCCGGTACGTCGCGCAGGAGCCGGACACCACCATCCGGGCCTTCCGGGACGAGGTCGTGGCGGCCATCGGCACCAAGAACCTCGTCGACGTCCGGTCCCCCGACGAGTACGCGGGCCGGCTGCTCGCCCCCGCCCACCTGCCGCAGGAGCAGGCGCAGCGGGCCGGGCACGTACCCACCGCGATCAGCGTGCCCTGGTCGAAGGCCGCCAACGAGGACGGCACCTTCAAGTCCGACGACGAGCTGCGCAAGATCTACGCGGACGCCGGCCTGGACGACGGACGGGAGACCATCGCCTACTGCCGGATCGGCGAGCGCTCCTCGCACACCTGGTTCGTGCTCCAGGAGCTGCTCGGGCACCGCAACGTGAAGAACTACGACGGCTCCTGGACCGAGTACGGCTCGCTGGTCGGCGTGCCGGTGGCGCTCGGCGACGAGCCCGGGGAGGTGTGACCGTGGCGACACTACCGACCGCGGCCGGCTGCGCAGCGCCCGATCAGGCCGCGCCACTGCCGGCCAGCCTGGATCTGGAAAAGGAAACCGTGATCACCGGCATCGTCCGGGCCGAGTCGGGCGAGGCCGTGGCCGGTGCGTACGTCCGGCTGCTCGACGCCACCGGTGAGTTCACCGCCGAGGTGGTGACCTCACCGGCGGGACAGTTCCGGTTCTTCGCCGCGCCCGGCAGCTGGACCCTGCGGGCGCTGTCCCGGTACGGCAACGGCGACACGGCGGTGAACGCCGCCCGTGGCGTCAACGAGGTTGGCGTCACCGTCGGCGGCTGACCCGTCGTCCGACCCGGTCCGCCGTCGCCTCGCCCGAGGTGACGGCGGGCCAACCGGACGTACCGGTTGATCCGGTGGCGGAATCGTCCGGTCCGGTGGCGGGGTCGTCCGGGTTGGCGGCCGGCAGCACCAACCGGAACGCGGCACCGGCACCCGGACCGGTCCGCAGCTCCACCCGACCGCCGTGGGCGACCGCCAGCGACTGCGCGATGGCCAGTCCCAGCCCGGCACCGCTGTCGTCGGACCGGCTCCGGGACCTGTCCACCCGGTAGAAGCGCTCGAAAACCCGCTCGGCCGCCTCGGCGGTCAGTCCCGGGCCACGGTCGACGACCTCCAGGATCGCGACCTCGCCCAGCGTGCCGACCGCGATCCGCACCGGCGTACCCGCCGGGGTGTGCCGGACCGCGTTGCCGATCAGGTTGCTGACCACCTGGCGCAGCCGGGCCTCGTCACCGAGGACCGGCGCGCTGCCCGGGTTCCCCGTACCGTCCGGGCCGGTGAGCCGGACCGTGCGGGTGGGATCGAGCGCGGTCAGGTCGTGCCGGGCGTCCGCCGCGAGCGAGCGGAGATCCATCGGGGTCGGGTGCAGCCGCGCGTCCTCGTCCAGTCGGGTCAGCAGCAGCAGGTCCTCAGCCAGCCTGGCCAGCCGGCCGGACTCGTGCTCGATCCGTTCCATGGTCCGGTCCACGTCCGCCCGGGTCGGCAGGCCACCCATCCGGTACAGCTCGGTGAAGCCACGGATGCCGAACAGCGGGGTCCGCAGCTCGTGGCTGACATCCGCCACGAACCGGCGCAGCCGCGCCTCGGAGTCGGCGCGGGCCGAGAAGGCCCGTTCGAGCTGGGTGAGCATGCCGTTCAGCGCGGTGGACAGCCGACCGACCTCGGTCCGGGGGCCGGTGTCAACCGGGATGCGGTGCGTCAGGTCGCCGGCGGCGATCGCCGCGGCGGTCCGCTCGATCCGCCGCAACGGCCGCAGTCCGGCCCGGATCGCGAACCACCCGACGAGGGTCAGCAGGACCACCAGCCCGCCCCCGCTGAGTACGAAGGTCCGGACCAGCCCGTGGATGGTCCGGTCGACCTGGTCCAGTGAGTTGGCCACCACCACCGCTCCGCCGTCGGCGGACTCCTCCGAACCGCTCCGAGGCAGCACCACCGCCCGCCACCGCCCCGAACCGTCCCGGGCCGGCACCTCGAACACGCCGCCGGCCCGGGCGAGCACGGCGGCCGAGTCCAGGTGCGGCAGCGCCGGCTCCGAACCCGCCGGCCGGCCGGGCGTGCTCAGAGCGAGCTGGACCGACCCGTTCGGATCGAGGTACGCGGCGTAACCGGTGTTGACCAGGTCGATGTTCCGGGTGAGGTCGGTGCCCGCGTCGCCGGGCGGGTTGGCCCGGAAGATCCCGGGCGGCAGCCGGGACAGCAGCGTGGCCACCGGTCGGAGCTGGCTGTCCACCCGGTCCACCAGGTGCCCGCGCAGGCTGGACAGCATCACCGCCCCGCTGAGCGTCAAACCGGTCACCAGCAGGGCCGCACAGGTGGACAGTAGTCGGGCGCGCAGCGACAGCCGCGCGACGACCCGGGGCCGGGCCGCCGTCACCGGGGCCGCCGCAGCACGTACCCGACCCCGTGGACGGTGTGGATGAGCCGTGGCTCGGCCCAGTCCACCTTGCGGCGCAGGTAGCTGATGTACGTGTCCACGATGCTCGCGTCACCGCCGAAGTCGTACCGCCAGACGTGCTCGAGGATGTCGGCCTTGGACACCACCCGGTCGGTGTGCCGGAGCAGATAGTGCAGCAGCTTGAACTCCGTGGGCGACAGCCGGACCGGCCGGCCGGCCCGGAGCACCTGGTGGCCGTCGGGGTCCAACTCCAGGTCACCGACGACGAGCGCGGCCCCCGAACCGTTGGTACGGCGCAGGATGGCCCGGATCCGCAGGATCAACTCCTCCAGGTCGAACGGCTTGGTCACGTAGTCGTCGCCGCCCACCGACAGCCCGGTGATCTTGTCCTCGGGGGCGTCCCGCGCGGTCAGGAACAGGATCGGTACCGGGCCGGCCGTTCGTGGTGCGTCGCGGAGCTGGCGGGCGACCTCGAAGCCGTCGGCGTCCGGCAGCATCACGTCGAGCAGCACGAGATCGGGGGGCTCCCGTCCGGCCGCCGAGACGGCCTCCGCCCCGGTTCCGGCGGAGACCACCCGGAACCCGACGAAGCGCAACGTGGCCGACAGCAGTTCACGGACGGTCGGCTCGTCGTCGACGACCAGGAGCCGCTGCATCCGCACCACCTCCCCCGGCCCATACCGTACTTGCCCAGGACGTCCCCGAAGCCAGCTCAGCGGCGCTGCTGACGGACCGGAGACTGACTGTCACGCTTCCCACGACCGGCCTCCGGCCAGCCACCGCAGCCCGGGCCCGACCGCCGGGAGCCGCATCAGACGTCGCGGACCCGGAACGTGGCGTACGCGGCGGCCAGCACCGCCGCCACCTCAAGGCAGAGCAGCCCGAAGCCGGACCACGGACCCAGGTGCAGGGGATCCGGTGGCAGCGTCGTCATGATCTGGCCGCCGGCCATCGCCGGCGAGTACCGGGTCACCCAACGGGCCAGCACGTCCGGCAGCGCGGGGGAGAACATCGGAACCAGCAGTGTGATCGTGACCTGCACGAACACGGCTCCTGCGGTGGCCCGGACCAGGGCGCCGACCGCCACCCCGAGCAGTCCCACCACGGCCAGGTACAGGCCGTATCCCAACACCGCCCGGGCGGCCGCCGGGGTGCCGAGTCCGACGTGCGGGGCGCCGTTCGCGGCCAGCACCGCCTGGCCGGCGAGGAACGAGCCGAGTCCGGCGACCGTACCGGTGAGCAGGGCCAGCACCGCGAACACGGCGGCCTTCGCCGTCAGCAGCCGGCCTCGGCGTGGTACGGCGGCCAGGCTGGTCCGGATCATGCCGGTGGCGTGTTCGGCGGTGATGACCAGGATCCCGAGCACCGAGACGGCGAGCTGGACCAGGATGAAGCTCTGCAGACTCACCGCGGTCGGGTCGAACGCGGCCTGCTGCGCGGGGGTCAGGCCGGGATACCGCAGCGCGCCGGCCCGGCTCAGGAGCGCGCCGAGCCCCACCGCCAGCAGCACGCTGACCCCCAGGGTGTACGCGGTCGAGCGGAGACTGCGCAGTTTCGTCCACTCGGACGCCAGCAGATTCACCGCTGCCCTCCCGTCGTCGTCGCGCCGGATGCCCTCGTACCGCCGAATTCCGCGGCGCCGTTGGACGCCGCTGCCGCGCTGTTGGACGCCGGCGCCGGGCGGTTGGTCGTCGGTGCCGTGTCGCGGGCGGCGAACTGGACGCCTTCCCTGGTCAGTGCCATGAAGACGTCCTCCAGTGAGGACTGCTGCGGGGTCAGCTCGGACAGCGGTACGGAGTGCGCCATCGCCAGTTCCCCGATCGCCGTACCGTCCATGCCGGAGACGACCAGCGCGCGGTCCGGCCGCTGGTCGACCACCGCCCCGGCCGCGGTCAGGCCACGGGCCAGCCGGTCGGCTTCCGGCGTCCGGACCAGCATGGTGTGCTCGGCGTTGGCCCAGACGAACCCGTCGAGGTCGGTGTCCGCGACCAGCCGGCCCCGGGCGATCACGATCAGATGCTCGGCGGTCAACGCCATCTCGCTCATCAAATGGCTGGAGAGCAGGACCGTCCGGCCCTCGTGCGCCAACCCTCGGGTGAGCTCGCGCAGCCAGCGGATGCCCTCCGGGTCCAGACCGTTCACCGGCTCGTCGAAGATCAACACCGCCGGGTCGCCGAGCAGCGCCGCGGCGATGCCGAGCCGCTGACTCATGCCCAGCGAGAAGGTCCGGGTCCGCCTGCGGGCGACCGTCGACAACCCGACCTGATCCAGCACCTCGCCGACCCGGCGTCGGCCGATGCCGTTGCTCTGGGCCAGGCACAGCAGGTGGTGGTACGCCGTCCGGCTACCGTGCACCGCCCGGGCGTCGAGCAACGAGCCCACCTCGGTCAGCGGGGTGGGCAGGTCGACGTACCGCCGGCCACCGACCCGGATGGTGCCGGCGCTGGGCCGGTGCAGGCCCAGGATCATCCGCATCGTGGTGGTCTTGCCGGCGCCGTTGGGGCCGAGGAAGCCGGTGACCCGGCCGGGGAGGATCCGGACGGTCAGGTCGTCGACGGCCGGCGTCGGGCCGAACCGTTTGGTCACGCCGTGCAGCTCGATCATGCCCGGCAGCCTGAGTCGGCGACCTGAGCGGTCGGCGCCGGATCTGGGTGTTCTCTGTGTGTTCGCCACCACCGGAGCCCCGCTGACCGGGCGGCGGCGTCGGTGAGCGCCGGACGATCCTCAGGAAACTCCCGGGCGTCGAGGCCACCCGAACCCTCCGGGCGTCGGTGCCGCCCCCGAAACTCGCGGGCGTCGGCGCCGCCTCGAAACTCCCGGGCGTTAAGAAGGGCCCCTTGCTATACGAAATGCGATAACAAGGGGCCCTTCCTTTCATCGGGTCAGAGGCCGCTGGCCCGGCTGCCGCAGGGGGAGACCGGGTCGAGGACGTAGTCCAGCGTCTCGACGAACCCGGCGCTGATCTGCACCCGGGCCACCTCCGGGATCCAGCCGTCCTTGGCCGCGATCACCTCGTACTTCCCCTTCGGGATCCAGTAGACGTACCGGCCCTGGGCGTCCGTGCTGAGCGTGTACCCGGTGCCCGGGGTGCTCAGCGAGTTCGCCCGGACGGTGGCGTTCCGGACCGGCACCCGCTCGCCCGTGCAGGTCTGCCCCACCACCGTGCCCTGCAACTTGCCCCAGCTGGCGGGCGGCTGCACGTGCATGGTCACCGGAATGTCCTGGACCTGGTACGGGGTGTCCGACCGGAAGCCCAGCCCGGCGGTGTACGTGCCGGGCTGCGCCACGCCGGCCTCCGCCGTCGCGGTCAGGGTGACGGTCACGGTCTTCGAGGCGCCCGGGGCCAGCGTGAAGCTGGTGGGTGCCTCGGACAACCAGGGCACGTCACCCTCGTTGTCACACCGGTCCAGGCCGGGCAGCCGCTCGGTCTCCTTCGAACCGACGAACGAGGACGGCGACCCACCGATCTTGTACGCCCCACACGCGGCCGCGCCCCGGTACCGGCTGAACTGCGCGTTCGGCAGGTCCTGCCAGGCGCCGGCGGCCGGGTCGTACCCGATGGTGTGGTTGGTCACCGTGGTCGAACCGCCGGTCACGCCGCCGGCCAGCACCAGCAGGCCGTTGGCGGTGGTGTACTGCGAGCCCCACAGGTCGAACGGCAGGTCCGGCAGTGCCTCCCAGGAGTCGCCGGCCACGTCGTACCGGTAGGCGTCGGTGAACTCGGTCTCGCCCAGCCCACCACCGCAGTAGACGCCGGCGGAGATGCCTCCGCAGGACATCCAGGACACCGGGTGTGGATATGCGTGGCCGGTGCGGAACGAACCGGTCGCCGGATCGAAGATCACCGTCGAGTCGGAGTCGGTGCACGCACCGTCGGCGCAGCCGCCCACCAGCACGACCTTGCCGTCGACCACCGCGGTGCCGGCCGCGGAGCGCGGCGCCGGGTTGGTGGCGCCGGCCAGCGTGCTCCAACTTCCGGCGGCCGGGTCGAAGACGTCGACCACGGCCACCGGGTCACCGTCGGGGGCCCAGCCACCGAAGACGTACAGCTTGCCGTTCACCGCCGCGGCCGACGGCTTCGACCGGGCGTTCGGCAGGTCGGGCAGGGTGGTCCAGACGTCGTCGTCCGGGTCGTAGACGTACGCCTTCTTCTCCAGCCCGGTGTCCGCGCCACCGCCGACCGAGTAGATCAGGCCGTTCAGCGCGGCGCCGGCGTTGTCGTACAGTTCGGCCGGCAGGTCGGCCACCCGTACCCAGGCGTCGTCGATCCGCGCGGCCGGCGCGGCGACATTGCCGGTGGCGCCGTACCGCACCCCGGTCCGGGTCTTGCTGATGCCCTTCATCCGGTATTCGGCCAGCGCTGCGCCCCGGTGACCGAGCAGGTCGAACCCGCCGGGCCGCTCCAGCACCTGCACCGTGGCCGCCGCGCCACCGGTGTTGGTGAAGGTCAACTTCGTACTGCGGGTGCTGCCGTACGGCTGGTAGGACTCCACACTGGCCGGGGTGACCGTGAGCCGACCGGCCTTCAGCGCGAAGTCGGCCCGTTTGACCCCGTTCGCCACCACGGACACGCTCTTGGTGAGGTCCTGGTACGGCCGCTTCGACGCGGTGAACCTGTGCGCGCCGACCTTGCTGGAGAACAGCCAGTAGAAGCCGTCCGGGATGTTGGGATCCTCCGGGGTGGCCGCCGAGACGCCCTGGTCGGCGGGGGCGTCCACACTGGTCACCGTCACGCCGTTGAGTGGTGTTCCGGTGTTCTGGTCGGTGGTGAAGCCGACCACCAGGCCACCCGGGGTGGGCGCGCAGTTGCGGTTCATGATCTGGACGTTGTCGACCTCCCACCACCAGTCCCAGGCGCCGGTGTAGTGGAACCGGACGAGCGCGTTGGCCGCGCCGGCCGCCGGGGTCAGCGGCACCTCCTCGACCCGTGGGCCGCGTCGGCTGCTGGTCTGGTGCCACACGTTGGTCCAGTTCGTACCGCCGTCCACGGAGACGTCCACGTCCGCCTTGTCCTCGGTGCCGACGGCCCGCCAGTCGCTGTTGAAGCGCAGCAGCGGCGCGGCGGCCCCGGACAGGTCCAGCGGCGGGCTGCGCAGGTCGGTGTCCTGGGCGTCGCTGATGCCGAGTGCGTCGCTGTCCACGATGGCGAAGCCGCCGGTACCGCCGGTCAGGTTGCCCCGCTCGCCCGGATCGTCGAACTGCCAACCACCGCCGTCGGTCCGGTTCACCACCGACCAGCCGGCGGGGGCGCCGGTGCCGTCGAAGGACTGCGACAGCAGCGGGTCGCCCAGGCTGCCGGAGTAGCCGGCCGCCGTGCAGGACGGATCGACGGGTACGGCGATGTCCTGCGTCCGGTTACCGGTGGTGACCGTCAGCTCCCTGGTCACCGTCTGGTAGCCGGGATAGCGGGCGGAAACGGTCAGCCGGTACGTGGCGTTGCCCGGCACGGTGAACGAGTACCGGCCGGTCGCCGGGTCGGTGAAGACCGGAGCGCCGGGGCGACCGGTGACCTCGATCTTCGCGTACAGCGGCCAGCCGTGCCCGGAACCGTCCGTGACCCTGCCCGAGACGGTCACCGTGGGCGACGCGACCAGGGCGAAGTCCCGGGTCACCGCACCGCCGTCGGGAACCGTGACGGTGGCGGTCTGCCCGGTGTAGCCGTACGCGGCGGCGGTGATCTCGTGGTCACCGGCCGGCAGGGTCAGCGTGTACCGGCCGTCGGGGCCGGTGTTCGCCGTGCGGCCCTCGGAACCGACCGTGGCGCCGGCCACCGGAGCGCCGCTGCCGGCGTTCGTGACGGTGCCGGTGACCCGGCCCGTCGCGCCCCGGGGTGCGGCGTTCACCGCCTGGTACGCGTTGAGCCGGCCCTCGCCGAAGACGTTGTTGTCATCGACCGTGCCGCCGCAGGTGGTGGCGTTCACGTCGGTGGCGGTGTCGTCCAGCAGGGTGGCGGTGGCCGCGATGTCGCCGCGCAGGCCGGGCGCGGCCGACCAGATCAGCGCGACGGTGCCGGACACGTGCGGAGCGGCCATCGAGGTGCCGCTGAACGCCGCGTAGCCGTTGCCCGGCACGCTGGACCGGACGTTGTTGCCGGGCGCCGCGATGTTCGGCTTGAGGCCGCCGTCCACCCCGGACGCCCCTCGGCTGGAGAAGCTGGCGATCGTGTTGTCCACCCCGTACGCCCCGGCCGAGTAGGTGTCGGGGTAGTCGCCGGGGGAGCCCGCTGTGCCGCAGCCCGGTCCGTCGTTGCCGTTGGAGAAGCTGGGGAAGATGCCGGCGGCCCGCCAGGCCGTCACGGTCTCCTGGTACCACAGATCGTTTCCGCCACCGCCCCAGGAGTTGTTGACGATGTCCGGGTGCAGGTCCGGGCGGGGGTTCTGCCCGTTGAGGTCGGTCGGTGCGAGGATCCACTGGGCCGCCGCCAACAGCGAGGTGTCGGAGCAGTCGTTCGTCTCGCAGCCCTTGGCGGCGATCCACTTCGCGCCGGGGGCGACGCCGATCTGGTTGTTGGCGCCGTCTTCACCGACCATCGTGCCCATGGTGTGGGTGCCGTGGTCGTTGTTGTCGCACGGCGCCGCGCTGGGGCAGATCCCGGCCGGGTCGAACCAGTTGTAGTTGTGGTCGAACGTGCCGTTTCCGAGGTTTCCCCGGTATTTGCCGACCAGCGCGGGATGGTCGAACTGGACACCGCTGTCGATGTTGGCCACCACGACGCCCTCGCCGCGGTCGCCGAACTCGCTCCACACCCGAGGGGCCTCGATGTTGGTCAGGCCCCACTCGATGCCTTCGGTACCGGACCGGGTGCCGGCCCTGGGCTTGCTGGCCGTGCCCCGCTGCGGTACCACCAGCTGGTAGGTGCGGGCCGGGTCGACCCGCTCCACGTCGGAGCGGGCGGCGATCTCGTCGACCAGCGCCCGGTTCCCGGTCACCCGCAGCGCGTTGGCGATCCAGTACGCGGTGTATGGCGCCTTGCGTTCGGTCAGCAGGTCCCGCAGGCCGGACTGGCTGCGCTTGGCGGTTTCGGTCAGCCGACGGTGTACCTCGGTGGCCTTGGCGTCGCTGTCCCGCAGGGTGGCGGTGTCACTCAGGTTGGCCCGCTCGCGAAGATAGACGGTGAAGCTCGTGCTGCCCTTGCTGGCCAGTTCCGTCAGCAGCTCCTTGCTGACCGTCGCGTGCGGTGTGCTGGGCGCGGCCCCCGCGGCGCTGGCCAGCACCGGCTGGGCGGTCAGCCCAAGGAGCGCGGCCGCGAGCACGGCCACCGGCCGGCGTAGCCAACGCCCCCGGGACCGCCGTCCCGATGATCTGATGGACATCGTTCCTCCCCACTTCGCGACGCCGTGGGTCCGGGTCGGCCGGCGTCGGTGCCGCGGCGCCGGGAAATCCGGCAGCCGCCCCGCGCAGGGGGGTGGTACGCGCGGCGCCCCCCGCGTGGACCAGATCGGGTGGTCCGGAATTCGTCGAGCCGAGTTCCGGAACATCGGACCTAGCTGCCATGCTCGACAGGGCGGCGTTGGTGATCAATGGATGTGGCCGGCCAGTATTCGGTCAGAACCGGGCGTCCGCCCGGTGGCCGACAGAAAGCGGACAGATATCAGCCATTGTCACTGTTGACTGTCCCGGGTCTCTCGCGTTGGCTGGGAGCAAGACACCCGCAGGGGAGGTCACGTGTCCGACGCACCGCTGGCGCTCGTGGTCTGTGTTTCACCCGACTGGCGGGTCCGGGAGCGGGTGGTGCGCCAGCTGAACGACCTCGCCCCGCTCGTCATCTGCTCGGATCTGGCCGAACTGCGGGCGATGCTCTTCCCCCTGCCGGAACCTCCCCTGCCGGAGCACCCGCTGCCGGAGCACGCCCGGCCGGCCGCGCCAGCCGCGCTGACCGTTCAGGGCATGCCGGGCGCGCTGATCGGGCCGGCTGGCCCGGCGGTCGTCGACCCGGCCCCGCTCCCGACCGGCCCGGTGGCCGCCGCTGCGGCGTCGACCGGGCCCCCGCGGGACCTGGTGTCGTCCGGGGCTCCACGGGACCTGGTGTCGTCCGGGGCCCCACGGCCGGATCCGGTGTCGTGCGGAGTCGTTCCGGCGGGGTCGGCAGCGCCGGGGACCGTTCCGGTGGAGTCGGCGTGGACCGGGACCGCTGGCTTGGCGCCGCTCGGGGCACTGGCGGTGGACGCGGACGGGCACCAGGTCACCTGGCGGGGCCGGTCGCTCGGGTTCAGCCGGTTGGAGCGCCAACTGCTGACCCGGCTGGCCAGTTCACCGGTGCGGGTCTGGACGTACGAGCGCCTGTTCACCTCGGTCTGGGGCGGCGCCTACCTCGGCGACACCGCGATCCTGCACTCGGCCGTCAAGCGGCTGCGGCGCCGGCTGCGGGCGGTGGACGGCGGCCCGCAGATCCAGACCGTACGCGGCGTCGGGTACCACCTGGCCCTGCCGGACTGAGACCGTCGCCCGGCGTTCCGGGCACCCGGCGGGCGCCAGCCGGGACGATCGGGCCCCGTGCCACGATTGCGGCGTGAGCACAGAAGCGCCGCCGGCGGCACAACCGGGCCCGTCGACCACCCGGGCCGACCGGCCCCGCCGGCGGATCATGCCGGTCGTCGTCGCGGGCTGGGGGCTGCTGCTGGTGCTCCTCGCCTGGATCTCGGTGGCCCGGGACGCGCCGACCGTGCCCGAGCAGCGCGACCTGGCCGACGCGGTGCCGGTGGTCGACCGGGCACTCGGCGCCCTGGTCGCCGCCGCGGGTCCGGACGCCCTGATGGAACTCGGTGAGCCCCGACTGGACCGGGGCTGCCAGGTCAGCGTGGTCCGGGACGGGGTCAGCCTCGCGCGTACCGTCACCTTCCGCACCGGCCCGGACGACGCCGACGCGCTGCTCGAACAGATTTCGGCCGGACTCCCGGCCGGATACCAGGCCGGCACCCGGCCCGGGCTGGCCGGCGCCGGATCCCGCCTGCGGGCCGACGCCGGCGAGTTCGTGCGGATCACCGGAGGCGTCACCGCCCCGGGACTGATCGAGCTGACCGTCGACACCGGCTGTCGACCGGACGCGCCGCACGCCGTCGTCATCGGCCCCACTCCGGCGGGGGACGCCCAATCCGTCGTACGAAACGAGTTGGGTCGGGTGTTCGGGGCGCTCGGCCTGCCGGTGCCGGACCGGGACGGCGGCTCCGCGGCGGGCGCGAGCTGTCCGGCGGGTGGGACCGCGTACACGGTCCGGGCGGACGCGCCGGGCGTGCCGGCCGGCGGGCTGCGGGCCCGGCTACGGTCACTGGCCGGCGGCGGTCCCGCCCCGCTGGACACCCCAGAGTCGTACGGCTACCACGCCGGACCGCTCAGCGTGCTGGCCCGGACCGCCGACGGCCACACCCGGGTCTCCATCTCGCACCCCTGCTGATGAAAGGAAGGGCACCTTGTTAACGCCGCTGGCGCCGTCGGCGCTGTCGGCGTCGCGCTCAGTAGACCAACGCCTGGGCGCCCTCGGCCAGGATCTCCTCGACGAACGTGGCCGAGCCGGCGATCCGGACCCCCGGCAGCACGTCCGTCTCGGTGATCCCGCGCCGGGCCGCGCACTGGGTGCAGACGCTCACCCGCCCGCTGCTGATCAGCACATGCAGCAGTTCGGCCAGCGGCGCCGAGTGGGGCAGCTCGAACTCGTCCGCCCGACCGGGTAGCGCGAACCAGCTCGACTCGCCGGTCAGCCAGAGTGACACCTCGACGCCGGCCGCCACGGCCGTGGCCGCGGTGGTGAACGCCTGCGCGCACCGCTCGGGCGCATCGGCACCGGCGGTGGCCTTGACGATCAGGGTACGTGCCATCTGGCCAGCATAGGATGAGCGCGATGGTTACCGAGATCGGGTTCGTCAGCCTGCTGGTCGCCGGGTTCGGCGCGCTGGCGGGTGGCCTGGTCTATCTGGCCGTGAAGATATCGAGAGGCCCCTGGTGAGCGTGAGTACGACCGTGCGCGCGCGGAGCGAGCCGGGGTTGCGAGCGAAAGGACCCTGGTGAACTCCCCAGCCCCCTCGGACGACAACCCGATGCAGCCGCCGTGGCTCAACGCCCCGCCGGTCGAGCCGTACCCGTTCGAGGAGACGTACAACCTGCGGGTCGGTCCGGACCTGCACCCGGCGTTGCTGGGACTGCTGCCGTACATCGGCCGGTGGCGGGGCCGGGGCCGGGGCGGTTACCCCACCATCGAGGACTTCGACTACGCGCAGGAGATCGAGATCACCCACGACGGGCGGCCGTTCCTGCACTACCGGTCCCGGGCCTGGCTGCTGGACCCGGACAGCAAGCCGGTACGCCCGCTGGGCCGCGAGGTCGGCTGGTGGCGGCCGGTGATGGACGGCGACCGGGCCACCGATGATCTTGAGGTGACGCTCACCAACCCGAACGGGATCATGGAGCTCTACCTCGGCCGGGTCACCGGTACGCGGATCGAGATGGCCACCGACGCGGTGCTGCGGACGGCCACGGCCAAGGAGGTCACCGGGGGACAGCGGCTCTTCGGAATCGTCGAGGGCGCGCTGCTGTACGCGCAGGAGATGGCCGCCGTCGGCCACGGGCTGTCGCCGCACCTGTCCGCCCGGCTGCTCCGGGTCGGCGGCTGACAACCACCGCGCGGCTGCTCCGGTCACGGCGCTGACAACCGTCGCACGGCTGCTCCAGTCGGGGCACTGACGGCCGCCGCACGGTTGCGCCGGTCGGGGCACTGACGGCCGCCGCACGGTTGCGCCGGTCTGGGCGCTGACGACCGAGCGGCCGGTACGGGTCCCACCGCCGGGATGCGTCCTGATCGCTGCGCAGGGGCGGATGATCAGCTGGACGGCACCGCGACGGGAAAGCCGAGCAGTTCCAGCAGCCGACCGGTGTGCCGGGACGGCGGCAACGCGATGCCGTCCAGCCGCCGTACCTCGGCCAGCCCACGTCCCGACGAGGTGAACCAGACGCCCCCGGTGGACCCCCGCAGGTCGCCGGGGGTGGTCATCCGCTCCTCCGCCGACCAGCCCAGCTCGCCCGCGTGCTCCAGCAGCCACCGGGCGGTGACCCCGGGGAGTATCCCGGTGGACGCGGCCGGGACGGTACACAGCGTGTCGCCGTCCAGCCAGACCACGTTCGCGCTGGGCGCCTCCAGCGCGTAGCCGTCGGTGGAGACCCAGAGCACGTCGTCCACGCCGTTCGCCGCGGCCCAACGCCGGGTCGCCGCGCTGACCCCGTACGACAGGGTCTTGAGGCCGGACAGCAGCCAGGGCGCCCCGGCCCGGGCGGTCGCGGTCACCGCCAGCGGCAGCGTCCGGACGGCGAGGCCGGCGGTCCGGGCGCGTACCGAGACCGGCGACACCTCCGTGATCATCGCCACCACCGCCGGCTCGCCGTCCGCCGGTCCCCGGGTGCAGGTCAACCGCAGCGTGCCTTCGAGGTCCGCCGGCCAGGCCGCGCAGGCGGTGAGCAGCAGGTCGTGGAGGTCGGCGACCGGTGGCAACGGCAGGTCGAGCACGGCGGCCCCGGCGACCAGCCGGGACAGGTGTTCGCCGGCCAGCCAGGGCTGGCCGCACCGGACGTGCATGGTCTCGAACAGACCGTCGCCCTGCAGCAACCCCCGGTCGTCGGCGCGCACGACCGGCTCGCCGGCCGGTACCACACCCCGACCCGGCACCGCGACGATCCGGCGACCAGACATCGGGCCGAGCATAACCGGCGAACTATGCTCGAACGGTGTCGGAAACGGACCTCGCCGAGCTGCTGCGGTCTCGTGGGCTGCGGTTGACCGCTCAGCGCCAGCTGGTGCTGCGGGCCGTCCACGAGCTGGGACACGCGACGCCGGAACGGGTCCACGCGGCGGTCCGGCAGGTGGCGGCTGGGGTGAACATCACCACCATCTACCGCACCCTCGAACTGCTGGAGCGGCTGGGCCTGGTCACCCACACGCACCTGTCGCACGGTTCACCGACGTACCATGCGGCGGGCGAGGACCAGCACGTACACCTGGTCTGCCGATCCTGTGGCGCGGTGCTGGAGATGGACCCGGAGCTGCTGCGACCGTTGGCCGACCAGCTCTGGGCCGAGCGGGGTTTCCGGGTGGACATCGGGCACGTGGCGCTGTTCGGCGTCTGCGAAGCCTGCGAGCACGGGGAGCAGACATGATCGATCTTGCTGGTGCGGTGGCGGTCGACGCGATCGACGAGCAGACCCGGGACCGCCCCGAGCCGGTACACGCGGCGGCGGGGGTCCGGTCCGTGGCCGCCCACTACGGCGACCCGCTGCGGGAGCAGCGGCAGGCCGCCACCGACGTGGCCCTGGTGGACCGTTCGCACCGGGGGGTGATCGCCGTGCCGGGCGAGGAACGCGCCGGCTGGCTGCACACGCTGACCTCGCAGCACCTCGCCACCCTGGGCGCCGGGCAGGGCTCCGAACTGCTGGTGCTGTCCCCGCACGGGCACCTGGAGCAGCACGCCATGGTGGCCGAGGACGGCACCACGACCTGGCTGGACACCGAGCCGGGCGACACGACGGGCCTGCTGGACTACCTGCTCAAGATGCGGTTCTTCACCCGGGTCGATCCGGCGGACGTGACGGCCGACTGGGCACTGCTGTCCCTGGTCGGCCCGCGGGCCGCCGAGGCCGTGGCGGCGCTCGGCGGGCCGGCGCTGGCCGAACCCGACCTGGTCGAGGTGCCGGGTCCGAAGTTCGCCGCCGGGTCCGTGCCGGCCCGACCGACCTCCCGGTACGACGTCGGCCCGCTGCCCGAGGGCGGCTGGGCGCGCCGGGTCCGGCTCGGGGTGGACCTGCTGGTGCCCCGTCAGCAGATCGACACCGTGGCGGCCACGTTGCGCAACTCCGGTGTCCCGGCTGCCGGGTTGTGGGCGTACGAGGCGTTGCGGGTGGCGGCCCGGATCCCCCGGGTGGGCGTGGACACCGACCATCGGACCATCCCGGCGGAGGTGGACCTGATCGCCCCGGCCGTGCACCTGGACAAGGGCTGCTACCGGGGCCAGGAGACGGTGGCCCGGGTGCACAACCTCGGCCGGCCACCCCGCCGGCTGGTGCTGCTGCACCTGGATGGCATCGCCAGCGACCGGCTGCCCATCTCGGGCACTCCGGTGACCCTGGACGGCCGGGCGGTCGGCTTCGTCGGCACCGCGGTCCAGCACCACGAGCTGGGAATGATCGCGCTCGCCGTCCTGAAGCGGAACGTCCCGGACGACGCCCAGCTGCTGGTCGGGGAGTCCGCCGCCGCCATCGACCTGTGAAAGGAAGGGTATTGCCCCGCCTGACCTGCGGTTAGGATCCGGCCATGAGCACAGGGACGTTGATCACGGTGGCTCCCACCGGGGCCGAGTCGACCAAGGCGGACGTACCGGCCCTGCCGGTCACACTCGACGAACTGGTGCTGACCGCCAAGGAGTGCGAGGCGCTGGGCGCCGCCGTGATCCACGTACACATCCGGGATGGTGAGGCCCGGCCGACCCTGGACCTCGGCCGGCTCCGGGACACGGTGGCGGCGCTGCGCGAGGGCACCGACCTGGTGGTGCAGCTCTCCAGCGGCGGTGCGGTGACCGATCCGGAGGACGCCCGGCTGGCGGTGCTGGACGCCGGCCCGGAGATGGCCTCCTGCACCATGGGCACGGTCAACTTCGGTGACGACGTGTTCCTGAACCGCTGGGAGTTCATCGTCGACCTGCACACCCGGATGCAGGAGCGCGGCGTGGTCCCCGAGTACGAGATCTTCGACCTCGGCCACCTCACCGCGCTCCAGCGGCTGCTCGACAGGTACGGGCTGCCGGCCGGCGGGCACGTACACGTCGATTTCGTGATGGGCGTGCCCGGCGGGATGCCGGCCAGCACCGAGGCGCTGGTCGCCTGCCGTCAGGCGCTGCGGGACCTGCCGGCCGGAACCACCTTCTCGGCCACCGGCATCGGCCGGGGCACGATCCCGGTCATCCTGGCGTCGCTGTCCGCCGGCGGTCACCTGCGGGTGGGCATGGAGGACACCGTGACGTACGCCAAGGGCCGGCCGGTGGAGTCGAACATGCAGCTGGTGGCTCGCGCGGTCGCCTTCGCCCAGCTCGCCCAGCGTCCGCCGGTGACCCCGGCCGAGGCCCGTACGCTGCTGGGAATCCCGGCCCGCGGCTGACCCCGGCCCCGGCTCGCCGCCTGCTGTGACCCGGGCCTCGGCCGGCGGGTGTCCCGGGCCGGAACCGGCCGATCTACCGGGCCGTGGCCGGTCGGCGGCGGCCGATCGGTAACGTTCCAGACCGTGAGCAAGACTTACCAGGGCGGTGTGCCGCTCGTCGAGATCGTCCGGTCCGGCTTCGTGGAGGGCGTCCACCGCGGTTCCGTGGTGGTGCTCGACGCCGAGGGGTCGGTGCTGACCGCGGCGGGTGATGTCACGTCGCCGATCTTCCCCAGATCGTCCAACAAGCCCATGCAGGCGGCCGGGATGCTCTCCGCCGGGCTCCGGCTGGCCGACGCCGACCTCGCGCTGGTCGCGGCCAGTCACCGTGGGGAGGACTTCCACGTCGACCGGGTACGCGCCCTGCTGGCCGGAGCCGGGCTGTCCGAGTCCGCCCTGCACTGCCCGCCGGACCTGCCGCTCGCCGAGCCGGCCCGGGTGGCGGTGTACCGCGCCGGTGGCGGACCCGAGCGGGTGTACATGAACTGCTCCGGCAAGCACACCGGGATGCTGCTCACCTGCCAGGCGGCCGGCTGGCCGATCGACGGCTACTGGCACCCCGGGCACCCGCTGCAGCAGCGGCTGCGGACGG
This sequence comes from Plantactinospora sp. A48, assembly GCF_055793945.1. NCBI lineage: Bacteria > Bacillati > Actinomycetota > Actinomycetes > Micromonosporales > Micromonosporaceae > Plantactinospora > Plantactinospora sp. A48. The sequence goes on from NZ_JBTIXF010000008.1 coordinate 126,730, forward strand.
CCGTCGAGACGTACACCGGTGAACCGGTCGCCGCCGTGGGCGTGGACGGCTGCGGCGCGCCGGTGCTGGCGGTCTCGCTGACCGGCGTGGCCGGCGCCTTCCTTCGGCTGGTAGGCGCCGAGCCGGGTACGCCGGGCCGGACCGTCGCGGACGCCATGCGGGCCAACCCGGAGCAGGTGGCCGGCTCGGACGGCGACGACACCCGGCTGATGGCCGCCCTTCCCGGGCTGCTGTCGAAGGGGGGCGCCGAGGGCGTGCAGGTGGTGGCCGTACCAGGGGTCGGTGCGGTGGCGCTGAAAATCGACGACGGCGGTATGCGGGCCCGGATGCCCGTGCTGGCCTCGGCGCTGGGCCGGCTCGGGGTGGCGGCGCCGGTACTGGCCGAACTGGCCGCCGAACCGCTCTACGGCGGCGGCGAACCGGTCGGCTCCCTCCGCCCGCTCTGGTGAGCCGGTCCGCCCTCGACCCGCGGTCCATCCCGGTTGGCGGCGGCCGTCCAGGGCGATGGTCGGGTGTGGGTGATGCTGCTAACTTCTGCAAGCATTTCGCTTGCAATAGTTAGCACCGCTGGTTAGCGTGGGGTCATGGCCACACCGAAGGACCTGCCCCGGGACATCGGGGGGTTCATCCGCGACCTGCGGCGCAACGCCCAGATTTCGCTGCGGCAACTCGCCGAACAGACCGGCGTCAGCAACCCCTACCTGAGCCAGATCGAACGAGGTCTGCGTAAGCCGAGCGCCGAGGTGTTGCAGCAGATCGCCAGCGCGCTGCGCGTCTCGACCCCGGCCATGTACCTGCGCGCCGGACTGCTCGACGACAAGGAGGGCCAGGGGGTGCTCGCGGCCATCGCGACCGACCCGGACCTCACGATGGCGCAGAAGCAGTCGCTCAGCCAGATCTACGAGACGTTCCGCCGGGAGAACGCCCGGCACGCCGAAGCCGATGCCGCGCCGTCCGATGCCGCGCCGTCCGATGCCGCGCCGGCCGATGTCGCGCCGGCCGCTTCGCCACCGGCCCAGGCCGGTACGGCCACCGGGCCCACGACCAGCACCGCCGCCCGCCGGACGGCTACCCGCAAGGCGACCCGACCCTCGGGATCGCCCACCCGTGAGGCCGCTCCGGCGGCCGACGAGGAGGAATCATGAACCAGCCCAGGACCAGCCGCATCCCAGCCCCGCTGTACGCCGCCGCCGGTGCCGGTGAACTCGCCTACGAGTCGCTGCGCCGGCTACCCACCATCGTCACGGGTCTCGGCGAGCGCGCCGCCAGCACCGGTTCCGAGCTGCGGGACAAGGCCGCCGCCTCGCTGGGCACGGTGACCAGCACCGGCTCCGAACTGCGGGAGAAGGCCGCGGGAACGGTGACCGGCACGAGTTCCGGGTTGCGGGAGAAGGCCGCCGCCTCGCTGGAGACGTTGAACGCCACCGCCACCGACACCGCGCGGACCCTGCGGGACCGCTCGGTCCGTGAGTTCCGTGGCCGGTCGGTCCCTGAGTTCGATGTGGACCGGTTGCGGGAAGCCGCCATCCGCAACGCGGCCGTGGTGCTGACCAACGCCCAGGTCGCCCAGCAGCGGGCCGTCGCGGCGTACTCGGCGCTGGTCGCCCGCGGCGAGCGGGTGATCGGTTCCGGCGTCGTGCGCGCGGCGGACACCGTGAACGCCGACATGGCGGCCACGGAGGTCGCCGAGGTCGGCGCAACCCCGGCCACCGTCGCCGAGGTCGGCGCCACCCCGGCCACCGTCGCCGAGGCCAGCGCAACCCCGGCCACCGTCGCCGAGGCCAGCCCGAGCGCCAAGCGGCCGCGGGCGACCCGTACTCCCGGGACCAAGGCGACGGCGAGCAGGGCCGCCGACGCCACGAAGCCGGCCACCAGGCGGAGCCGGCGGGCCGCCGAGTAGCTGTCGCCGGTCCAGCTTCCGGCCGTGACGGCCCCGGGCCGTCACGGCCGGAACACCCCGGGCCGCGCCAAGTGGCACGGACCCGGGGCCGCCGACATAAGCTTGCCGACATGGCCACAGCCACGCCGATCTTCTACCTGGACGTCAAGTACGTCATCGACCTGATCCTGCTGGTCTTCGCGCTCGTCATCGAGAGCGTCGCCTTCGTGCACTGCCTCACCCAGCGCTCCGACGCGTTCCCGGCGATCGGGACACTGCCCAAGGCGGGCTGGTTGGTCATCCTGGGCCTGTCGATGGTGCTGACTCTCTTCTTCTTCGGCCCGATCCACATCTTCGGGCTCATCGGGATCGCGGCCGCGCTCATCTACCTGCTCGACGTCCGGGTCGGACTGCGGGACCTCACCGACGGCAAGGGCTTCTGGTGAGGGATTTCCGCTGGCCACCGCCGCCCGACGGCGGACCGCGGACGTACGGCCCGGGTCCCACGGCGCCGCGCACCGGGCGGCCGACGATCCCGGAACCCCCCACCGAGCTGGTCACCACCCCACACGGGGTACGGCTGGAGCGCCTGGTCACCGGGTCGGGTGAGCCGGTCACGGTGTTCGCGCACGGGCTGGGCCAGGGGATCGCCACCACCCGCCCGCTGGGCAGCGCGGTCGCCGGCACGAAGATCTTCTTCCAGTTCCGTGGGCACGGGCGCTCGGACGCACCCCCGGGCCCCTGGAGCTACCAGGACCTCGCCCGGGACCTGCGGGCCATGGCCGACCTCGGGCAGGCGACCCGGGCGGTGGGGGTGAGCCTCGGCGCCGGTGCGCTGTGCCGGCTGTTGGTGGAGAGCCCGCTCCGGTTCGACCGGCTGGTGCTGTTCCTGCCGGCCGTGCTGGACCGGCCTCGCCCGTCCGCCGCCCGGGAGCATCTGACCGACCTGCTGGAGGCGATCGACGAGAACGACGCGGCCACGGTCGCCGAGGCCGTCTCGTACGAGATCCCGGCCGCGCTCCGTAACACCCCCGCCGGCTGGGCGTACCTGCGACAGCGGGTGGACCAACTGACCCGGGACGGCCTGGCGCCCGCGCTGTCCAGCCTGCCCGAGCAGGTCGCGGTGCGCACGGCGGACGCGCTGGCGGAGGTGACCGCGCCGGCCCTGGTGATCGGCTGCCAGGGCGACCCGCTGCACCCGGCGGAGGTCGCCGAGCAGGTCGCGGCCGCGTTGCCGGCGGCTACCCTGCACGTGTACGACCGGCCCGGTGTGCTCTGGACACACCGCGCCGACGTGCGGGAGCGCATCTCGGAATTCCTCAACACGTAGGCTCCGGGCATGGGCGTCACTCGACATGGCCACACGCACCGGCTGGACCTGACCGACCCCACCCTGCGGGAGTGGGAGTGCGTCGTGCTGTCCAGCGATCCCGAGCAGGGCATCGTGCTGGACCGGTCGGCCTTCTATCCCGGTGGCGGTGGCCAGCCACCGGACCATGGCGTCCTGCTCTGGCAGGGGGTGCAGACCCGGATCGTCGGCACCCGCAAGGGCGACGAGCTCTACCTGATCCCGGCCGAGGGTGATCCGCTGCCGCCGGCCGGTACGGCGGTGACGGGCGCGGTGGAGGACGAGCGGCGGACGCTGCTGATGCGTACCCACTCGGGGCTGCACGTGCTGTGCGGCGTGGTGTTCCGGGACTTCGGCGCGCTGGTGACCGGCAACTCGATGGAGCCCGGCGAGGCCCGGATGGACTTCAACCTGCCCGAGGTGCCGTCGGACTTCAAGTCCCGGATCGAGGAACTGGTGAACACCGAGGTGGCCGCCGACCGGTCGGTGGCGGTGCGGGTGCTGCCCCGGGCGGAGGCGCTGGCGTTGCCGGACATCATCCGTACCCAGTCCAACCTGATTCCCCCGGACGAGCAGGAGGTCCGGATCGTCGACATCGTCGGCCTGGACGTGCAGGCCGACGGCGGCACGCATGTGGCTTCGACGGCGCAGATCGGCAAGGTCCGGGTGGTCAAGGTGGAGAGCAAGGGCCGGGCCAACCGCCGGGTCCGGGTCCGCCTCTCCGACTGACCTGAAAGGAAGGGCACCTTGTTATCGCTTTTTGTTATAGCAAGGGCCCCCTCTTAACGCCCAGAGCCTCGGCCGGTCAGGGGCGGCCGGCGTGTGGCGCGGGGGCCTCGGTGCTGAGTAGTAGCCCCGTCCGGCCCGTTCCGGTCGACTGCTCAGCCATCTGGTCGGCACCGTGCCACTCGGCGGCCAGCACGTGCAGCGTCGTACCGTCCGGGCCGCCCAGCATGCACGCGAAGCAGCCCCGGTCCACGTCCACCCGGTCCAGCACCTCGCCGCCCTCCCGGACCCGTACGCAGCACCGGTTGGGCACGTCGGCGTACCAGACCGCGCCCGTGGCATCCAGGCAGATGCCGTCCGGCACGCCGCCGCGCAGATCCGCCCAGACCCGCCGGCCGGTCAGGCCGCCGTCCGGCTCGACGTCGAACGCGGTGAGCCGCTGGCCGTACGACTCGGCCACGATCAGGGTTCCGCCGTCGTCGGTGAGCGCCATCCCGTTGCCGAAGGCGATGTCGTCGGCGACCCGACGGGTCGAGCCGTCCGGTGTGACCAGCACGATGATCCCGGGCCGGAACTCCTCGCCGGCCATCAGGTCGAAGCCGCCACCGTTGACGTACGCGTTGCCCCGCCGGTCGACGACGATCTCGTTGAAGACCCGGTCGATCCCGCTCAGGTCGGCATGGGTGACCAGGCCGCCGTCCGGCTCCTGACGCAGCAACCGGGCCTGCCGCCCGGCGACCAGCAGCAGCCGGCCGTCCGGCAGCCAGTCCAGCGAGTACGGCAGGGTGGGCGGGACCCGCAGCGCCACCTCGGCCCGTCCGGTGCCGTCGAACCGGAGGATCTCGCCGGTGCCCCAGTTGGCGAACCACAGCCGGTCGTCGTGCCAGCGCGGCGACTCGCCGAACGCGAGCCCGGTGAGCAGGGTCGTGGGTGGTCGCATGGCGGGCTCCTCATGAGGTTCGGGACGGTCTCCCTCCCATACGAACGAGTGGGCCCGTTCTCGACACTCCATCGGACTTCGGCGGTTAAGAAGGGGCCCTTCCTATCCGAAAAGCGATAAGAAGGGGCCCTTCCTTGCAGGTCAGCCGGCGGGCCAGACCAGGTCGATGCGTTCCCGGTCGATCGGGTAGCCGGCGCGGGCGAAGGTCGCCGCCATCGGCTGGTTGGGCTGGTCGGTGGCCGCCACGATCCGATCGGCGCCTGCCTCGACCAGCCGGTGGGTGGCCTCCACCAGCAGGTCGTACGCATAGCCGTGGCCGCGCTGTTCGGGCAGCACGCCGACGAAGGCGATGATCGGGTCGACGGGGTTGCGGGCCGGCACGGTGATACCGACCGGCTCGCCGGTCGCCGTGTACGCCAGCAGCCACCAGTCGCGCGGGCTGGGCAGCCAGGTCAGAAACTCCAGTTCCTTCCGTGCCGCCGCGACCGGACCGGCCTGTTCCCGGGCGTGCCGGGTGTGCGCGTCCAGGCTGCCTTCCCCGACCCGCCGGAGCACGTCGAGGATCACCTCGTCATCCGGTTCGGGGCGGAACTCCAGCCGGCCGGGCCGGTCCGGCAGCCCACACGTCGGCGTCCAGCGGTACCGGTACCGCTCGACCAGCACCGACATGCCGGCCTCGATGGCCGCCTCGATCCGCCGGTCTCCCTCGGCCCGGACCGCCGGATCGGTCCGCCAGGCCGGCGGCAGGGCCAACGAATATTCGGTACGCAGCGGCGCGGTGCGGAGCAGTTCGACCCCGGCGACCGGGTCGGTGAAGTCGAACCAGTCGAGAGCCAACGGTTGAAGGTCGTCGGGGCTGCCCCACCAGGCGGCCCGGGCCACCACCCGGCCCTGGCGGGACGCGATCCAGGTCCACTCGGGTCGGTACCCGTCGGTGGTGTAGCGGTCGCCGAACGCGGCCCGACCCACCAGGCCGGGGTCGGGAAGCGAGTGGAAGAGTTGTTCCTCGCCCGCGACGAGCGGGCGGATGACCAGGTCGGTCACGATGTTTCCTCCGGGTAGCGGTGGTGCTCCCGGGTCAGGACCGCGACGCCCTCTCAACGGGACGGGAGCACAGGACTGCGATGGTCATGGCTCTCACCTCCCGGTCGATGGTCGAGGACGCCCGCGCAGCGTACCAGGATCGGCTCGGGCCCCCGGCCGGGATCTGTCCTGGCCGGGGACCCTCCGGGCCTCAGCCCCGCGCGGTGGCCCTGGGTTTCAGCGCCGACCGACGGCGCATCGGGTGGCGCTCAGCCCTCGACCCGGTGGGTGGTCCAGAAGGAGGTGAGGTCGGTTCCGGTGGCGGCCTGCGCCGCCGCCTTGAAGTCGGCCACCGTGGAAATTCCGTACCAGTGGCTCTGGGCGTAGTTGCGGAGCATCGTCGCCATGGTGGTGTCCCCGAGCACCCGGCGCAGGTCGTGCAGGACGCATTTGCCGTACGAGTAGACGACCGTGGAATAGCGGTTGGAGTGCGCGTCCCAGTAGCTCATCGGGTTGGTGATCTTCTCGGCGCTCGACGCCCAGTAGACGTTGTTCCAACAGTTCGTGCCGGTGAGGCCGCGTTGCAGGTCGGTGGCGTAGTCGGTGAAGCCCTCGTCCAGCCATGGCGTGTTGTATTCGTCGTCACCGACGATCCCGTAGAACCACTGGTGACCCAACTCGTGGATCACCGGGCCGGCGCTGGGCTGGGAGAGCACGAAGCCCGGGTACTCCATGCCACCGAACCAGAAGTTGTTGTGCAGCACCAGGTCCACCTCCCCGTACGGGTAGGTGCCGAACCGGGAACCGTGCCCGTCCATCGCCGACGCGGCGGTGGACTGCATGCTCGCGGCAGCGCTGCTGGATACGCCCGACGTCCGCCAGGTGTTGACCTTCACCCCGCCCGGCGAGGTGGTGGTGGTCCGGACGAACGGTCCGGCGCCCCAGGCGAACTCCCGGACGTTCGTGGCGGTCGCCGTGGTGACGGTACGGCCGGACGAGCCGGGCACCTCGGTGGCGGTGCCGGTGGTGGGGGTGAGTACGCCGCTCGGATGGTCGAGGATGACGGTGTAGTCGCTGGCGAGCTGGTAGAAGCTCTCACCGTTGTTGGTGTACGGGTCGAGGTGCCAGCCACGGGTGTCCCGGACCGCCAGCACCGGCAGCGCGTTGCCGATGAAGTTGTACGACCCGTCCCGGCCGAACCGGTCACTGCCGTTCGGCACCGCGATGGACAGGTCGAACCCGATCGTCGCGGAGGCGCCCTGGGCCAGCGCTACCGGCAGGGTCACCTTGAGCGCGGTGCAGTTGACCTCCAGCGCCCCGGCCGTACCGCCGGTCACGTTGCTGACCTTGATGGGTTGGTTGCTCGGGCAGCTGCCGTGGTAGTTGTCCCACAACCGCAGGTAGACCTCGGTGAGTGCGGCCGGGGCGGCGTTGCTGAACCGGATGCTCTGGTGGCCGGTCCAGCTCGCGCCGGTCGAGTTGCTGGTCAGGTTCACCGTGTAGCTGCCCTGGTTCGGCGTCCGGGTGGTGTCCGTGGCGGCGATCGGGGCGGCCATCGGGACGACGGCCGGGGCAGCGCCGATCGCGGCGCTCAACGGGGCGGTGGCGTTCAACGGGGCGGTGGTGCTCAACGGGGTGGCGGCGGCCGGGGTGGCGGCCAGCGCCGGCACGCCGGCGGCGACGAGGGCGAGGACGGTGGCGGCGCATAGTCCCCGCCAGCCTCTGATACGGGCCATGACATCTCCTCGGTTGGGAGCGGGCGCCGTGGATGTCGGGGGTAGTATCCACGCGCGCCGATGTTCCTGAACAGAGAGAACCATGAACGGCCCGGGTAAGGAAGGGCCCCCTTTTATCGCTTCCGGTATAGGAAGGGCCCCTTCTTAACCCGGAAACCGTCGAGGAGACCGTGGCTGCCGTGCCATTCTGCGACGGATACCAGGAAGCATGACCGCATTCGGCTGGGTGGTCGGGTAGGGGTCATACCGCACAGTCATAAATATGACTGTGCGGTGTGGACGCCGCGGACCGGGTGGCTACCGACGCGGTGACTCAGAGCAAGCGCCGACGCCCGAGCAGCCGGATCAACCGACGCGCCGGAATCAGCCGGACCACCGGATCAGGCAGCGCCGCGAGGCGGTCAACCGGGCCATGGGTCAACCGGGCCATGGGTCAACCGGAGCCAGCGCTGATCAGCCCGTGCCAGCGCCGATCAGTCGGTGCCACGGCTGATCAGCCCGTGCCACGGCTGATCAGCCCGCGCTCGAAGGCGACCGCCACGGCCGCCGCCCGGTCGTTCACCCCCAATTTGCCGTACGCGTGCAGCAGGTGCGTCTTCACGGTGGCTTCGCTGATGAACAGGTCGGCGGCGGCCTGCCGGTTGCTTCGTCCCCGGGCGATCAGGGTCAGCACCTCCAGCTCACGGCGGCTCAACGGTTCCTGCGCGGGCGCGCGTAGCTGGCCCATCAGCCGGCCCGCCACGGTGGGCGACAGCACCGACTCGCCCCGGGCGGCGGCCCGAACCGCCCGGACCAGATCGTTCCGCGGGGTGTCCTTGAGCAGGTACCCGGTCGCCCCGGCCTGGATCGCCGGCAGCACGTCGCGATCCGTGTCGTACGTGGTCAGCACCAGGACCCGGGCGGTCAGGCCGCGCCGGGCGAACTCGCCGATCGCCGTCACCCCGTCCGTGCCGGGCATGCGCAGGTCCATCAGCACCACGTCCGGGCGTACCGCCTCGACCACGGCGACCGCCTCGGTCCCGTCGCCGGCCTCACCGACCACGGCGAAGTCCGGGTCACCGGCGAACATGCCGCGCAGCCCGTCCCGGACCACCGGATGGTCGTCCACGATGACGATCCGGACGGGGGTCGGGCCGGTCACGCCGCCTCGCCGGCCAGGGCGGGTACCGACGCCGAGATCGCGGTTCCGCCGCCCGGCTCGGACTCGATCTCCAACCGACCGGCGACCCGGCCGATCCGCTGTCGCATGGCGATGAGGCCGAACCCACCGTCACCCGCCGATCCGTCCGCGACCGATCCGTCCGGCGCCGAACCGCCGGGCGCCGCCGTACCGGCTGGTGCTGCGCCGTCCAGCGGCAGCCCGGCTGGCAGCGTTCCGGCCGGTGGCAGCCCGGTGGGCACCGTACCGGTGGCCGATCTGACCGGGACGGCCGGGAAGCCCCGCCCGTCGTCCCGGACGTCCAGCGTCACCTGGTCCGGCATGTACGACAGGGTCAGCCCGACCCGGCTGGCGTCGGCGTGCTTGGCCACGTTGGTGAGCGCCTCCTGCGCCGTGCGCAGCAGCGTCACCTCGATCTCCGGGTGCATCGGTCGGACCGTACCGGTGGTGGTGATCCCGGCCGGTATGCCGTGCCGGGCCGACCAGCGCTCGATCAGGTCGGCGAGTACGTCCGGCAGACGGCCGGTGTCCAGCTCCTCCGGACCCACCGCGCGGACCGACCGGCGGGCCTCGGCCAGGCTCTCCCGAGCCAACCCGATGGCGGTGTCCACGTGCCGCTGCCACTCGCCGCGCCGATCCCGGGTCTGCTCGGCCGCCTCCAGCTGGGTGATGATGCCCGCCAGCCCCTGCGCGATGGTGTCGTGGATCTCCCGGGCCAGCCGCTGCCGCTCGTCCAGCACGCCAGCCTCCCGGGCCTGGGCGAGCAACTGGGCGTGCAGCCCCTCGTTCTCCCGCAGCGCGTTCTCAAGTCGGCCGTTGGCCTCGGCGAGCTCGTCGATCATGACCTTGCGGCCCTCGCTCTGCCGGGCGTTCACCACGCCGAACCAACCGACGGCCCCGGCCAGCACCAGGTTGAACAGCACCACGAACACCCACAGCACCGCCTCCCGGCCGCTGCCCGGGAGCCCGCCACCCTGGGCGGTGCCGCTGATCACGGCGGTGGCCGCCACCCCCGCGACGATCCACCGGCCTCGCAGGGAGAACGACAGCGGGTAGCCGACCCAGGCGAAGAAGCCGTACCAGGGGGAGAGCAGCACCAGCACGGCGGCCAGCACCAGCAGGCCGGCGAGGTACCCGGCCATCCGGCGGGGCCGCTCCGCCGCGCAGACGACCGCGCGGCCCAACCAGAGGACCCATCCCACGGCCACGGCGCAGACCGCGAGCAGCAGCGTCGCCGGCTGCTGGCCGGGAGCCGGTACGACCAGCGCCAGCAGGGTGGAGATGCCGAGGGTCGCGTACGGGATGACGCGGTTCGCCGTGTTCTCGTGGCGTCGCCACGCCTCCCACCGGTCGGCCTCGGTCTGCATGGCGATCTACTCCCAGCGGAACAGTCGGGCGGCCGTGACGCCGGCTGCCACAGCGATCAGAGCCATTATGACCAGCGGCAGGACCTGCGGTCTGGTGCCCGTCCAGGCGTCCAGCAGGGTCTGCACCCCGGGCGGGGTGTAGTCGCCGATCCGGACCAGGAAGTCCGGCAGCAGGAACCGGGGCAGGTAGACGCCACCGAAGAACATGACCAGGGCGAACAACCCGGTCGCGAGGCCCCCGGCCGACCGACCGCCCCGGGCTCGCGCGGCGACCAGCAGGCCCAGGGCGAGCAGCGACGCCGCCCCCAGGACGAAGGCCAACGCGAACCACAGCGGCTGCCGGGGCAGCGGTATTCCGAAGGCCAGCCGTCCGGTCAGGATGACCAGTGCGGAACTGACCAGCAGCACACCCACGTTGAGCACGAGCTGCGCGGCGAGCAGCGCCGCCGGGCCGACTGGGGTGGTGGACAGTCGCCGCAGCACCCCACGTTCCCGGTAGCCGGCCAGCACCTGCGGCATGGTGTTGACCCCGGTCACCGCCAGGCTGATCACCAGCAGCGAGGGTGCGAAGTACGCGACGAAGCTCCGGCCGTCGAACTGCGGATCCGCTCGGCGCAGCGCCGGGATGAGGCCCAGCCCGACCAGGACGACCACGGGTATTCCGAGCGTGCTGAGCAGCGCGGCGGGGTCGCGGAGGAACAGTCTGGTCTCCATGGTCAGGATCCGGTGGAAGGATTTCATCGGGTCTCCCGGGTCGAGTTGTCGAGGGTGTGTCCGGTCAGCTCGACGAAGGCGTCGTCGAGGCTGCCCTGTTCCAGCCGCAGGTCGGCGGCGATGATCTGGTGCCGGGCCAGCACCGAGGTGACGGCGTGCAGCACGTTGCCGGTGCCGGCGACGACCACCTGACCACCGCTGCTGCTCACCGACGTGACCTCCGGCAGTTCGGTGAGCAGCCGGTCGTCCAGCGGGGCGGACGGCCGGAACCGGATCCGCTGCTCGGGCGCGACCCGGGAAACCAGCCCGGCGGGAGTGTCCAGCGCGACGATGCGGCCCGCGTCGATGACCGCCAGTCGGTCGCAGAGCCGTTCGGCCTCCGCCATGAAGTGCGTGACCAGCACGATCGTCACGCCCCGCGCGCGTACCTGCTCGATCAGCTCCCAGGTGTCCCGACGGGCCTGCGGATCGAGCCCGGTGGTCAACTCGTCCAGGATCGCCACCTCCGGGTTGCCGACCAGCGCGAGCGCGATCGACAGCCGCTGCTTCTGCCCGCCGGACAGCCGCTTGTACGCGATGTCCCGCTTGTCGGTCAGGCCGAGCTGATCCATCAGCTCCCGCCAGTCGGCCGGGCGCCGGTAGAACGAGGCGTACAGCTCCAGCACCTCGCCCACCCGGATCCGGTCCGGAAGCTGGCTCTCCTGAAGCTGGATGCCGACCCGCTGGTGCAGCTCGGCCGGGTCGCGCCGCGGGTCCAGGCCGAGCACCGAGACGGTGCCCGCGTCCGGGACCCGCAGCCCCCCGACGCACTCCACCGTGGTGGTCTTCCCCGCGCCGTTGGGCCCGAGGATCCCGAAGATCTCCCCGGACTCGACACTGAACGAGACGTCGCGCACCGCGACCCGGGCACCGTAGCGCTTGCCCAGGTTCTTGACGTCGACAACGGACATCGGAGCCGCCCTTCCAGTAGCGGTGGAGTTCCGACTCCAGGATTCCGGCGTTCCGGCGGCGCCGAATCGAACGGCCGGCGACATCCCAGCTCCACCCCCGGCGGACCACCCCATCCACCACCCGGTTGATGCGCCCGGCTGAAAGGAAGGGCACCTTGTTATCGCTTTTCGTAGCGGAAGGGCCCCCTATCAATTAACGCCCGCGTGCCGAGGTAGCGATTGATCGCTAGGCTCACGCCTCGTGAACGTACGCAGCGCGAGGGCGGTGACCGGCCCGGTCGGCCAGTTCCTCTCCGGGGTCGGCCTGCTGCTGCGTGGGCTCGGTGTCTACGCGCGCAACCCCGGGCTGATCCTGCTCGGCATCGTCCCGGCGCTGATCTCCGCCGCGCTGTTCGTCGGGGCGTTCGTGCTGCTCGCGTACTTCGTCACCGACCTGGCCGACCTGATCACGCCGTTCGCCGACGACTGGTCGGCGGGCCCGCGTGGCTTCGTCCGTACGGTGGCGGCGCTGGCGCTGCTCGGCGTCGGTGGCCTGCTCAGCGTGCTGCTCTTCACCGCGGTCACGCTGGCGATCGGCGACCCCTTCTACGAGAAGATCTCCGAGCGGGTGGAGGAGCGGTACGGCGGGACGCCGGACGAGGTGGAGATCTCCTGGTGGCGGTCGCTGCGCCGGAGCCTCGGCGACTCCGTACGGCTGATTCTGCTCTCGGTGTTGATCGGGCTCCCGCTGTTCGCGGCCGGCTTCCTGCCGGTGGTGGGCCAGACGGTCGTACCCGTGCTGGGGGCCGCCGTGGGCGGCTGGCTGCTGGCGCTGGAACTGACCGGTGCTCCGTTCTACCGCCGGGGCCTGCGCCTCCCGGATCGCCGCCGGGCCCTGCGGACCTGCCGGCCCACGGCGCTGGGGTTCGGGGTGGCGGTGTTCGTGGCCTTCCTGATCCCGCTCGGTGCCGTGCTGCTGACCCCGGCTGCGGTCGCCGGTGCCACCCTGCTGGCCCGCCGTTCGCTCGGCCAGCCGATCGAGGAAGGCCGGTCATGAGGATCGAGGAGGGTCGGTCATGAGGATCGAGGTGGGTCGGGCGTGAGGATCGTGCTGGTCGAGGGCGACATCACCGAACAGCGGGTGGACGCGATCGTCAACGCCGCGAACTCCTCGCTGCTCGGCGGCGGCGGGGTGGACGGCGCCATCCACGAGCGCGGCGGACCGGCGATCCTTGAGGAGTGCCGGCGGCTGCGCGCCAGCCGGTACGAACGGGGTCTGCCGACCGGCCAGGCGGTCGCGACCACCGCCGGTGAGCTGCCGGCGCGCTGGGTCATCCACACCGTGGGTCCGGTCTGGTCGGCGACCGAGGACCGGTCCGCGCTGCTGCGGGACTGCTACGCCAACAGCCTGCGGGTGGCCGCCGAACTCGGCGCCAGCACCATCGCTTTTCCGCTGATCTCCGCCGGCATCTACGGTTGGCCGGCCGAGGACGCGGTCGCGCAGGCCCTGTCCGTGCTCCGGCCGGCCGAACCGGCCGGGGACACCGAGGCACGCCTGGTGCTCTACGGCCGGTCGACCTTCGAACTGGCCGAGCGGGTGTTCCAGTCGGGCTGAGACCTCAACCCGGTCCGGTGACGTCGTGGGAGGCAGACGTCAACCGGGTCCGGTGACGTCGTGGGAGGCCCGGCCGATCAGCGTGATGGCGCTGCGGCGCGGCAACAGCCGGGTCATGGCCTGCGCCGACAGTCGCATGAGCCGCCCGGGTACGACCCGGGGCCCCCGGCCGAGCGCGGCCAGCGCCTCCCTCGCCACCATCTCGGGTGACACGGTCCCGGGAGCCGGCCGGCGCGTCGCCCGGTCCAGCCCCGGGGTCGCGACCGCGCCCGGCACACAGGCGAGCACGTCGACGCCCTGGCCACGCAGTTCCGCCCAGAGTCCTTCGGCGAGGATCGCCCCGAACGCCTTGGTCGCGGCGTACGCGGCGATCCCGGGCAGGCCCTGCTGTCCGGCGAGGGACGACAGCACGATCAGGCCCCCTCGACGGCGTTCGGCCATCGCCGGCAGGTAGTGCCGGGCCAGCAGCAGCGGCGCCGCGCAGTTCAACGCGACGGTACGGTCCAGTTCCTCGGGCGGGACGTCGACGAAGGCACCGATCGGCGCGTTCGCCGCGTTGGCCACCAGCAGCCCCACCTCGCGGCCCTCGGTGGCCGCGTACAGGGCGCGGCGCCCCTCGGGTTCGGACAGGTCGGCGGCCACGGTGATCGCCCTGGTCGGCAGTTCGGCCGCGAGTGCCGCGAGCGGTGCCGGCCGGCGAGCGACCAGCACCAGGTCGAGGCCCCGGCCGGCCAGGGCCCGCGCGAAGGCCGCGCCGATGCCCTCGGACGCGCCGGCGACCACGGCGTACGGCCCGTACCGGCGGGCGAAGTCCGACCCGTCGCGCGTCATGTCGACGCCTCCGCGGCCCCCTCGGTCCGACCCAGCGACGTGGCCGCTGCACCGCCCGGTCTCGGGGACGGTTCGGTGGCCGCCGGGGTGGTGGGGTCGACGGAGCCGGACCGGGTGAACGGGTGTTCCCGGCGCATCCGCCAGATGGTCGCCACCGGCATCAGCAGCCAGGGCAGGTTCAGGGCGAGTACCGGACCGAAGTGCGGGGTGGCCGACTGACCGGAACGCTCCTCGGCCAGGATGATCAGGACGTTGGCGGCCATGGTCCCGGACCACACCAGGGCAGGTACCCGGATCCAGTCCCGGCCCCGGACGAAGGCGTAGAGCGCCGCGAGATAGTAGGGACCGAAGAAGAGCACGTCGATCCAGATGGTCATCCGCCAGAACGGCGGCCGGGCCATCAGCAGCGGATCGTACGTCCGCCCGTACCAGTGGATGAGGTCCACCAGCGGCGCCGGCGGCCAGAGCGGCTGGCGGAAGGCGTCGGGGTCGGCGATGACGAGCTGTTCGACGTCCACCACGTACGTGATGAAGGTCAGGTTGAGCAGGAAGTAGCCCAGGAAGATCAGGTCGGTCGGCCGCTGGCGCAGCGGGATGGCACGCCGGGTCTGAGCCATGGATCACCTCCGGCGTCACTGTGCCACGCGGGCACCGGGCCGGGCATCGTCCGTCCCGGTACCCGAAGGCTCAGCGATTCACAGGCTCAGCGGACCCAGAGATTCAGCGGACCCGAAGGCCGCGCAGCAGTGCGCCGTCCCCGGTGACGTCGAGCACGTCCAGGTCCACCCGGCCGTAGAGCGCCAGCAGCAGGTCGCTGGCCGTGCCGGCGGCGTTCACCCGGGCGTGGTGGTCGTCGTCGTCCAGGATGGTGCCGGTGTCCAGCAGGGCCACCCCGTCGCCGCGCAGCCGCAGGAACCATTCCTGACCGGCGTCCACCGCGACCAGTTGGGCGACGCCCTGCCACTGCCCCGGCTCCTTGCGGCGGCCGGCCGGCAGCCAGGTGTCGAGCACCTCGCTGACCCCGTCGGCCGCGAGCTTCGCCTCGATCGGCTCGGCCGCGGCCAGCGCCATCTGGGCGTCCCAACGGTGTACGGCGGTCTCGTGCGCCATCCGGCGGTGCCAGAAGCCGGCCTTCTTCGGCTGCGGAGCCCAGTTCCAGGCCGGGGCCTCCGGGTCGAGCCCGTCGAACAGGTTGATCAACTGGTCGTACTCGTCCTGCCACCACCCCACCGGGTCGGTACCGGTCGGCAGTGCGTCGTCGGCGTACCGCCGCTCCGGCGCGTCGGTGACCCCCCGGGAGATGGTTTCGCGTACCCAGTGGTAGATGCCGGCCAGGTGGCGGGCCAGGTCCGCCGTCGTCCACTCGGGACACGACGGTACGGGTGTGTCGGACGGAGCCTCCGCGACGGCGGCGCGGAACGCCGGGCCGTCGGCCCGGAGCGCCCCGATCCAGAAGTCTTTGCTGCCGTGCAGTCTGCTCATCGCGTTCCTCCCGGACGACCTGACCACCGATGGAGTGGCGAGGCTGTCCCTCAGCCTAGGGTGAAGGGCGTGCGAGACGTTAGTGCCCAACCGACACCCGCCGCAGACCTCGATCCGGACAAGCGGTTGGCGAGGTATACGACGCTGCGGCTGGGTGGAGCGCCCCGCCGGCTGGTCACGGCCAAATCTTCGGACGAAATAGTACAAAGCGTACGGGAGGCCGAGCTGGTCGGGGAGCCGATTCTGCTCCTCGCCGGCGGCAGCAACGTCGTGGTGGGCGACGACGGCTTCGCCGGCACCGTGATCCTCATCCGGTCACGCGGAGTGCTGACCGTGGCCGAGACCGCCGACACGGTGACCCTGCGGGTGTCGGCCGGCGAACCGTGGGACGACTTCGTGTCCCGCACCGTCTCGGCTGGCCTGTCGGGCTGCGAATGCCTTTCCGGAATCCCCGGCTCCTGCGGCGCGACGCCCATCCAGAACGTCGGGGCGTACGGCCAGGAGGTCGCCGAGACCATCGCGGGCGTCGAGGCGTACGACCGGGTGACCGGCGAGGTGGTCCGGATGACGGCCGCCGAGTGCGGCTTCGCGTACCGGTCCAGCGTGTTCCGGCACAGCGACCGCTGGGCGCTGCTGAGCGTCGACTTCACCCTCGCCCGGTCGCCGCTGTCGGCCCCGGTCCGGTACGCCGAACTGGCCCGCCGGCTCGGCGTCGAGCAGGGCGACCGGGTCGAGCTGGCCCGGGCCCGCGAAGCCGTGCTGGCGCTGCGGGCCGGCAAGGGCATGGTGCTGGACCCGACCGACCCGGACACCCGTTCGGCCGGCTCGTTCTTCATGAACCCGGTGCTCGACGAGCGGGCGTACGCGGCGCTGCGGGACCGGGCGGCAGCGGCCGGCCTGGGTGAACCGGCCTCCTGGCCCGGTGCCGGCGTGGTCAAGGTGAGCGCCGCCTGGCTGATCGAACGGGCCGGCTTCGGCAAGGGCCACCCGGGCGCCGGCGGGGTGGCGATCTCCTCCAAGCACACCCTCGCGTTGACCAACCCGGCCGGCGAGTCGACCGAGGCGCTGCTTAACCTGGCTCGGGAGATCCGCGCCGGGGTCCGGGACCGCTTCGGCGTGACCCTGCACCCCGAACCAATCATGATCAACTGCGCGATCTGACCCCCGCCCTTCCACCCCCGCCCTTCCACCCCCGCCCTTCCACCCCCACAAACCCCGGAGATCTTGGAATTCCGCTGCCCCTCTGGGGGCACCAGAATTCCAAGATCGCGGGGACGGACCGGGACGGACCGGACGGGACGGACCGGGACGGGCGGGGCGGGCGGGACCGGCGGGCGGGGTGGGGGATTAGGGGGCGATGGCGGTCCAGGCTACGGTCAGTTCGCCGTGACGCCACCGGGTCGGGCGGTCCAGCACCGGCCAGCCGGCGTCCCGGACGGCGCCGACCGCCCGCAGCCACCGCTGCCGAGGGCCGAACGTCGCGTACGGCGCCGCGTCCCGCCAGCCCTCGTCGAGGGCCCGGATCAACCCGTGTACGCCGGTGCCCGGCACGTTGTGGTGGATCAGCGCCTTCGGCAGCCGCTCGGCGAGCGACGCCGGTGTGTCGAGGTTGGCCAGCCGGGCGGCCAGGGTCAACGACAGTGGTCCGGTCGCGTCCAGCAACACCCAGCCGGCCAGTCGGCCCACCTCGTCGCTGGTGCCCTCCACCACCAGCCCGCCGTCGGCGAGCGCGGCGGTCATGGTCCGCCAGGCACCGGTCACCGCCGCCTCGTCGTACTGCCGCAGCACGTTGAACGCCCGGACCACGGTGGGACGCAGGCCGGCCAGCTCGAACCCGCCCTGGGCGAAGGTCAGCCCCGGGGGATCCGCCACGGGCGCGGCGGCGGCGACGCGTACCGGATCGATCTCCAGCCCGACCACCCGCAGGTCGGGGCGGATCGCGGCGGCCAGCCGGGCGCGTAGCTCCACCGCCGTCACCGGCGTCGCGCCGTAACCCAGGTCGACCACCAGCGGGTCGGCGGCGTCGCGCAGCACCCCGGCCGCCCGGTACGCGATCCAGTTGTCCACCCGGCGTAACCGGTTCGGGTTGGTGGTGCCCCGGGTGACCGTTCCCACCGGCCGGTCCACCGGAGGTCGGCGCGCCGCACTGGAACCCACCCGGCCCACCGTACTGCGGTGCCTCGGCGTTAAGCGGGGGCCCTTGCTATACAAAAGCGATAACAAGGTGCCCTTCCTTTCACCCAATCCGGTGGACCTTGTGCTGGGCGGCCTGGGCCAGCGGCCGGACCACCAGTCGGTCGACGTTCACGTGGTGCGGGCGGGTGGCGCACCACGCCACGCAGTCGGCGATGTCCTCGGCCACCAGCGGCGCCGGTACGCCCCGGTAGACCGCGTCCGCCCGCTCGGCGTTCCCACCGAAGCGCCGCAGGCTGAACTCGTCGGTCCGGACCATGCCCGGATCGATCTCCACCACCCGCACTGGCCGGCCGTTCAGCTCCAGCCGGAGCGTCTCGGCCAGCGCCGTCTGCCCGTGCTTCGCCGCGGTGTACCCACCACCGCCCTCGTAGACGATCAGGCCAGCGGTGGAGGAGATCACCACGACGGTCCCGGCGCCGGAGGCGTCCAGCAGCGGCAGGACGGCCTGGGTCACCCGCAGGGTGCCGAGCACGTTGACCTCGTACATCCACTGCCAGTCCTCGACCGAGCCGGACGCCACCGGATCCGCCCCGCGCGCCCCGCCAGCGTTGTTGACCAGCAGGGTGACCGGACCGGGCAGCCGCTGCGCCGTCTCGGCGAGCTGGGCCACGGACTCGGCGGAGGTCACGTCGCAGCCGACCGCGGTGGCCGCGCCGCCGGCCGCGGTGATCTCCGCGACCAGGGCCTCCAGCCGGTCGACCCGGCGGGCCGCGGCGAGCACGTGGAAACCTTCGGCCGCCAGTCGACGGGCGGTGGCCGCCCCGATCCCACTGGACGCGCCGGTCACGACAGCTATGGAGGTCATCGCAGCATTCTTCCGCACGCTGCGACCGTCCCCCTGGATGAGATGGGTCACGTCCCGGGGGGTGCCGATGTGCATCCTTGGTCGTCGATCGGGAAGATGGCATACCGCGTCGAGGTTGACCGAGAAGCGCCACTGGTGGGCGTTCAGGGATAACCGCGACAGAGGGAGCGGACGTGGCGGAACTGCACAGCGCACTGGCCCGGCAGCGCGGAAGCCTGCCGTGGCAGACACCGCGGCGTATCGCGACCCTGTCGGTCCACACCTCTCCGCTGCACCAACCGGGCACGGGTGACGCGGGTGGCATGAACGTCTACATCGTCGAGGTGTCCCGCCGGCTGGCCGAACTCGGGGTCGAGGTCGAGATCTTCACCCGGGCCACCGCCGGGGACGTGCCGCCGACCGTGGAGATGGCCCCCGGCGTACGGGTCCGGCACGTCATCGCGGGACCCCTGGAGGGCCTGGCCAAGGAGGAACTGCCGGCCCAGCTGTGCGCCTTCACCACCGGGGTGCTGCGGGCGGAGGCGGCCCGCCCGCCCGGCTTCTACGACCTCATCCACTCGCACTACTGGCTCTCCGGGCAGGTCGGTTGGCTCGCCAAGGAGCGTTGGGGCGTACCGCTGATCCACACCGCGCACACCCTCGCCAAGGTCAAGAACGCCCAGCTCGCGGCCGGGGACCGGCCCGAACCCAAGGCCCGGGTGATCGGCGAGGAGCAGGTGGTCGCGGAGGCCGACCGGCTGGTGGCGAACACCCCGTTCGAGGAACGGGACCTGGTGGAGCGCTACGCCGCCGACCCGCGGCTGGTCGCCGTGGTCGAGCCGGGCGTCGACCTGGACCGCTTCCGGCCGGTGTCCGCCGGAAGCGAGGTCGCGGCCCGCCTCGCCGCCCGCGACCGGCTGAGCCTGCCCCGCCACGGGTACGTCGTGGCGTTCGTCGGCCGGATCCAGCCGCTCAAGGCACCGGATGTGCTGCTGCGCGCGGTCGCCGCGCTGCGTGACCGTGATCCGCGGTTGGCCGCCGAACTGACCGTGGTGATCGCGGGCGGCCCGAGCGGCAGCGGGCTGGACCGGCCGACCTCGCTGATCGAGCTGGCCGCCTCGCTGGGCATCTCCGAACTGGTCCGGTTCCTGCCACCGCAGACCGGTGATGGCCTGCCGGCGCTGTACCGGGCCGCCGACCTGGTCGCCGTGCCGTCGTACAACGAATCGTTCGGCCTGGTCGCCCTGGAGGCCCAGGCCTGCGGTACGCCGGTGGTGGCGGCCGCCGTGGGCGGCCTGGTCACCGCCGTCCGGGACGGGGTGAGCGGGCGGCTGGTGGCCGGCCACGATCCGCAGGACTGGGCCCGAACGCTGGCCGACCTGCTGGCCGAGCCCCGGCGGCGACTCGCCCTGGGCCGGGCGGCAGCCCGGCACGCGACGAACTTCTCCTGGTCGCGTACCGCCGCCGGCCTGCTGGCGGTCTACCGCGAGGCGATGGTCGAGCACCGGGAACGACTCGCCGATCGCCTGCTGGGCGACGCCGCGACCCTCGGCGCCTGCTGCTGACCGGCTGAAAGGAAGGGCACCTTGTTATCGCTTTTCGTATAGCAGGGGCCCCTTATTAACGCCGTGCGGTTTGCTTGACGCCGTGCGGCCAGCTTGACGCCGTGCGGCCAGCTTGACGCCGTGCGGCGCCCGAGCATCGCTCAGGACCAACGTCGTGCGGCCCCCGGGCATCGTTCCGGTCGGGGCGGCGTGCGGACGGTTCTGCTGGGGAACAATGCTCCGATGACGACCACCGACTCCGCGCCAGCCCAGGTCGCCGCCCTCGTCGAGCGGGTCTGTGCCGAACGCGAGCTGCCGTGCGAGGCGACCGGCGAGTTCTCGTACGCGGTGACCCTTCCCGGCACGCACAAACTCAAGACGGTCTGCAACCTGATCGTCGGCGAGCACGCGCTGCGGATCGAGGCGTTCGTGATGCGCCAGCCGGACGAGCGCCGCGAGGAGCTGTGGGCCTGGTTGTTGCAGCGCAACGCCCGGATGTACGGCGTGGCTTTCTCGATCGATTCCTCGGGGGACGTCTATCTGACCGGCCGGGTGGGGTTGTCCGGGGTGACGGAGGAGGAACTCGACCGGCTGCTCGGCTCGGTGCTCACGTACGCGGACGAGTCCTTCGACACCATGCTGGAGATCGGGTTCGGGGCGGCCATCCGGCGCGAGTGGGAGTGGCGGGTCAAGCGCGGCGAGTCGCTGGCCAACCTCCAGGCGTTCGCCCACCTGTTCGAGCCCTCCGCCGTGAGCGAACCCTCCGCCCCGAGTGGGTCCTCCGCGGCGAGTGAGCCTTCCGCCGGGCCGGACGCCCCATCGGGGCAGCCTGCGGCCGGGCAGGCTGCGAAAACTCATCCGGTCGAGCCGGGTTCAGAGCCGACCTGACGGGTAACCGGCCGCCGGGTGACGCGGGCCGCAGGTCCCGCAGTCACCGGCGGGAGGACAACCTGTCGAGGGAGCGGGAGATCCTGATGGCTCAACGGAACCCTTCGGCTCGTGGCGGTACGGCGACCCGGTCGAGAAGCCGGGCGACCGGATCGTCCGCGATCAGCAAGAACGACATCGCCCAGCTTCGGGCGGACGACATCCGGAACCGACTACGTAAACGCGGCGTGACCGGGATCTCCGGGATGCGCAAGGACGATCTCGTCGACACGCTCGTTCGGAGCATGCGGGCGGAGAACCGCCGGTCCAGCGCGACCGGACCGGCCGGTAGGCGAGCGGCCGGGGCCAAACCGGGCAGCCGGAGCGCGGCAGCCGCCAAGCCGGCCGCCGGGGCCCGCCGGGCCACCGGTGCGGCGACAAAATCCAGGTCCACGGCCACCAGGTCTCGGAGCACGGCGGCCACCGCCAGGTCCACGGCCACCAGGTCTCGGAGTCCGGCGGCCACCGCCAGGGGTACGGCCACCGGGTCCAGGAGTACGGCGGCGGCCAAGCCCAGCGCGGCCGGTGCCGCGAGTGGCGCGGCGCGGAGCGCTGCCGCGAGGAGCGGGGCGGCGCCGAAGGCCAAGGTCGGCGCGGGTGGCATCCGGGAAGGCAAGAGCATGTCCCGGTCGCTGCGGTACGCCCAGCGGATAGCTTCGCCCAGCGACCGTCCCGAGCGGGCCGGCCGGAGTCTGGTGACCACGAACCACCAGGTGATCCGGAACTGGGCGCGGGACCGGCAGGCGCAACCCGCGACCATCGCGGGCACCGAGCGCGATGGCCGGGCCGGGGTGCTGACGTTCAACTTCCCCGGTTACCGGGAAGGCGGCCGGATCCAGCCGATCACCTGGGAGCAGTGGTTCCAGACGTTCGACCTGCGACAACTCAACTTCATCTACCAGGAAGAGCGGTCGAACGGCGGCATGAGCAACTTTTTCCGTACCGAGGCGCCGCATCGGGAAGACGGCTGACGGTGCGGGAATTCCGAGGTTGCCTCCGGGGTTGTGCCCCGGGTAAGGCCTGGAAAGGCCGCCGACCCGGTGTGACCCTCGGAACAGGACAGCCGGGTTGTGGGGGCATTCCTCGGACCTCTAACGTTACTGTACGCGCCACGCTCGAAACGGCTCGGGGGAGCCGTAGTTCGCGCAGAACCGAGCAGTGGCGCAGGGGAGGTGGCACTCCGCTGTTGGGGGACGGCGAGGCCACCTTATGACCGGCGGTGCGAGCGGGCGGCGCTTACGGGGGTGAGCGTTGCCCGCCGCCGCCGGCCCACCCGGCCGGCCCGGGCACAGAACGGATATCGAGCCGAGGAACATCTCCCGACCGGTCCGGCTGCGCGAACACCCTCTCGTCACTACGACGTGCGCGCCGTGGCCGCGGACTCCCCAACGGTTGTCGTCGGTGCCGTCGCGGCGGCTTCGGCCACCTCCGGGGTCCGGGCGCCCGCACCGACCGCCGCACTGACCGCGTCCGGCGCGGTGACCGTACCCGGCCTGATGCTCGTGCCCCGTGCGGTGCTGATGCCCGACGCGGTGACCGAACCCAGTGCCGCGGCCTGCCGCTCGCGGGCCGGACCGGAGACGAGATGAGCGACCGCCACCAGCAGCCCGAGGCCGGCGCAGCCCAGCCAGAGGGTGGTGTTGCCCTGCTGCTGACGCACCAGCCCGCCCAGGATGGGCGCCGACGCCCCGGCCAGCTGCCAGGAGAGCGAGAAGACGCCCTGGTAGCGACCACGGTGCGCGACGGGTGACAGCTCCGCGATCAGGGTGGAGTTGGACGGCGCGTTGAGCATCTCGCCGACGGTCCAGACCAGCACCGTGAGCGCGTAGAACCAGGCCGCGTCGGCGAAGGCGGTCAGCCCGAAACCCGCCCCCATCATCAGCGCGGCCAGCGCCAGCACCCGCGACCGGTTACGGCCCCGGATCAGGCGAGGTACGAACAGCTGGCCCACCACGATCAGGACCCCGTTGAGGGCGATCACCGAGCCGTAGGTGGACGGCGCGAGCCCGTCGGCGGTCATCGCGATCGGCAGCATCGAGACGTGCTGGAGGAACACCAGCGCCGAGAACAGGTTCAGCGCGACGAATCCGACGAAGACCCGGTCGGTCAGCACGGTCCGCAGGCCGCCGGTCGTCGTACCGCGTCCGCCGCCAGGCGTACCGCGTCCGCCGTTCGCGGCCCGGCGGAGGCCGGCGTTGCCCGTGGTGGTCGGGCTTTCCGCTCGGTACGTCCGGACCGGCCGGGTCTCACCGACCCTGGTGAAGATGATCGTCGCCGTGATCAGCGTGGTGGCCGCGTCGATGACGAACAGCAGCAGATAGTCGGCCTCGGCGGCCAGGCCGGCGAGCACCGCCGCGCAGGCGAAGCCGAGGTTGAGCGCCCAGTAGTTGAGGGAGAACGCCTTGAGCCGGTCCCGGCCGGGTACGACGTCGACCATCATGGCGCCGAAGGCCGGCCGGGCCGCCTCGGCGAACATGCCGAGCAGCAGCGCGCCCAGCGCCACGGCCCACAGCCCGCGGGCGAGCCCGAGCGCCAGCATCATGGTCGCGGCGCCGAGTTGGGCGGTGAGCAGCGTCGGCCGTCGGCCCCACCGGTCGGCCAGCGTGCCGCCGAGCATCGTGCCCACGGCGCCGCCCACGCCCCAGAGCGCGATGACCGCGCCGGCCTGCACCGACGAGAAGCCACGGACCGTCGTCAGATAGATGGCGAGGAAGATCAGCACGAACGAGCCGAGCTTGTTGATCAGTGTGCCGATCCACAGGTACCAGAACGCGCCAGGTAGCCCGCCCGTGGTCTCCCGCAACCATCCCCGTACCGACCGCACGCCGTCGCCCCCGCCCCCGTAATGAGCCAAAGATTTGGAACGCCTTACAACCTAGGCCGCTGACCAGGGACGGGTCACTCGGATATCGGCGTGTCCGTGATCACGGTCGAGCCACGCCCGGGCAGCCGGGTCCGGCGCGTGGCCGGCTCACGGGTCGGGCAGGATGAGACGCATGACTGCGAGCGCGAATAGTGCTTCTGCCGGCCGGCCCGTGGCGAGCGAGGGGGCCTCGATCGGCACCCTGGTGCTGCTCCGGCACGGCGAGAGCGACTGGAACGCCAAGAACCTGTTCACGGGTTGGGTCGACGTGGACCTGACCGCCAAGGGCGAGGCCGAGGCCCGGCGCGGCGGCGAGTTGATGCGGGAGCACGGCCTGCTGCCCGACGTCGTGCACACCAGCGTGCTGCGCCGGGCGATCCGCACCGCCGAACTGTCCCTGAACGCCGCCGACCGGCACTGGATCGCCGTCCGCCGGTCCTGGCGGCTCAACGAGCGGCACTACGGCGCACTCCAGGGCAAGAACAAGAAGCAGACCCTCGACGAGTACGGCGAGGAGCAGTTCATGCTCTGGCGCCGGTCCTACGACACCCCGCCGCCGCCCATCGCCGACGACGACGAATGGTCCCAGGCCGGGGATCCGAGGTACGCCCTGCTGCCGCCCGAGCTGATGCCCCGGACGGAGTGCCTCAAGGACGTCGTCGAACGCATGCTGCCGTACTGGTACGACTCGATCGTCCCGGACGTGCTCGCCGGCCGGACCGTGCTGGTGGCCGCGCACGGCAACTCGCTACGGGCCCTGGTGAAGCACCTGGACCAGATCTCCGACGAGGCGATCGCGAAGCTCAACATCCCGACCGGCATCCCGCTGCGGTACGACCTCGACGCCTCGCTGCGGCCGTTGACCACGGGCGGGACGTACCTCGACCCGGAGGCCGCCAAGGAGGCGGCGGCAGCGGTCGCCAACCAGGGACGCTGATCCCGGCTGCACCTGGGGTTCCGCTGGGTCCGCGTTTGGGGTTCCGCCGGGTCCGCGTTTGGGGTTGGCTGCTCTGGGCGGTCAGGCTTGATCCCGTTGTGGGCGGGCCCGGTGGAAGCCTGTCGTGTGTCCTTGGGTCTGGTCCGGCGGACTCCGTCGGGCGATTTGGGGCGGGGCGGCGAAACCGCAAGGACGGGTGGGGTCAGGTGTTGTCGCCGGGCTGGGCGGGGACGGATTCGCCGGTGATGAGATAGACGACGTGTTCGCCGGCGTTCACGGCGTGGTCGGCGAACCGCTCGTAGAAGCGGCCCAGCAGGGTGGCGTCGATCGCCGTCTCCACCCCGTACGGCCAGTCGTCGCCGAGCAGCACCGCGAAGAGGCTGCGGTGCAGGTCGTCCATGGCGTCGTCATCGCGGTCCAGCTCCGCGGCCAGCTCGGCATCGGGCTTCGCGAGCACGTTACCGATCTTGCCGGCCATCCGGTCGGCGACCTGCGACATGTCGGTGAAGACGGGCCGCAGCTCGGCCGGTACCGCCGGGGAGGGGTGCCGGCGCAGCGCGGTCTTGGCGACGTGGTCGGCCAGGTCGCCCATCCGCTCCAGGTCGGCCGCGACATGCAGGGCGGTGATCATCGCCCGTAGGTCCGAGGCGACCGGTGCCTGTCGCGCCAGCAGGTCGCAGACCCGCTCCTCGACCTGCTTGTACGTGGCGTCGATCTCGGCGTCGGCCCGGACGACCTCCTCGGCGGCGCCCCGGTCGGCGGTGAGCAGGCCCCGGGTGGCCAGCCGCATGGCGGCCCGGACCGCCTCGGCCATGTCGACCAGCAGTTGACTGACAAGATGCAGATCGGCCCGGAATTCGTCGCGCATGGTCACGTCCTGTGTCTGGTACGGCGCCTGAGCAGGCCGACGTACGGGGGGATGGGCGGATTTCCCGGCCCACGGTAGGTCGGCGCAGGCGGCGCGCGGATGAACCGGGGTGAACGCGGACGGTCCGCAGGGTTAACTTTCCACAACCTGGCGGCGATTTGCCCCATTTGTGGGGATCCCTCGGTTAACAACAACCCTACGATCGTCACGTGAACTGGTACGTCGTGGTTGCCCTGCTGCTGGGGCTGGTGGCGGGACTGATCGTCGCGCCGCTGCTTCCGCGTGCCCGTCGCGGCGTGACGGCCGGCGGGACGGACGCCCCGCCCGGCGCTGTCCGGGACGGACCGGCGGCGGCCGAACCGGATCGGCCGCTCGGGCTGCGTGATCTGGGCCGGCGGACCGTGGACTCGCTCCGGGTCGGCGTGGTGGTCCTCGGGCCGGACGAACTGCCCCTGTTGATCAATCCGGCGGCTCGGGCGATGGGGCTGCTGCGGACCGGCCCCGAACCGGGCACCGTCGTGCCGCACCCGATCATCCGTACCCTCGCCGGGCAGGTCCGGCGGACGGGCGTGCGGCGCGAGGTGGAGCTCGACCTGCCCCGCGGTGGCGCGGGGTTGGCCTCCGACCCGCTCGGCGTACACCTGCGGGCCATGGGCATCGGCGCCGACCATGTCGCCGTCGAGGCGGCGGACGTCACCGAGGCGCACCGGGTCGCCCGGGTACGCCGGGACTTCGTGGCCAACGTCAGCCACGAACTGAAGACCCCGATCGGCGCCCTGCAACTGCTCGCCGAGGCGCTGCTCGACGCCACCGACTCGACCAGCAGCGACCCGGAGACCGCGGCCGAGGACGTGGCCGCGGCCCGCCGGTTCGCCGAGCGCATCTCCAGCGAGTCCACCCGGCTCGGCCGGTTGGTCAACGAGTTGCTGGAACTCACCCGACTACAGGGCGCCGAGCCGCTGCCCGCGCCGGACCCGGTCTCCGTGGACTGGGTGCTGGCCGAGGTCGTGGACCGGACCAGGACCGCCGCGAACGCCCGTGGAGTCGAGATCGCCATCGAGGGGCAGCGCGGCCAGACGGTGTACGGCAGCGACGGCCAGCTCGCCACCGCGGTGACGAACCTGGTGGAGAACGCCATCGCCTACTCCGGTGAGAAAACCCGGGTCACCGTCACCATCGCGGCGGACGGGGACCACGTCGAGATCGCGGTGGCGGACGAGGGGATCGGGATCGCGCCCGACGACGTCAACCGGATCTTCGAGCGGTTCTACCGGGCCGACCAGGCGCGATCCCGATCCACCGGGGGGACCGGGCTGGGCCTGGCGATCGTCAAGCACATCGTCACCAACCACGGCGGGCGGGTGCAGGTCTCCAGCGCGCTCGGTGGGGGTTCGACGTTCACCCTGCGGCTGCCCGCGCATCCACCCGACGCCTTCCTGCCGTCACCGCCGTCTGCCGAGATAGGAACCGGTCCGGCCGCGCTCCGCTAGCTGCGAACCAGATGATCTCTCCGCAAGGTGCGGACCAGAGGAAAGGAACACTTCGTTGGCCCGCGTGCTCGTGGTCGAGGATGAGGAGTCGTTCTCCGACGCCCTGTCCTACATGCTCCGCAAAGAGGGGTTCGAGGTTTCGGTCGCCCCGACCGGCACCTCCGCACTTACCGAGTTCGACCGCACCGGCGCGGACATCGTGCTGCTCGACCTGATGCTGCCCGAGATGTCCGGCACCGAGGTGTGCCGTCAGCTGCGACAGCGGTCCGGCGTGCCGATCATCATGGTGACCGCCCGGGACAGCGAGATCGACAAGGTGGTCGGGCTGGAGATCGGTGCCGACGACTATGTGACGAAGCCGTACTCGCCGCGTGAGCTGGTCGCCCGGATCCGTGCCGTACTGCGCCGGCAACTGCCCGAGACGCCCGAGACCGCGGCGGCGACGCTGGCCGCCGGCCCGGTGCGGATGGACATCGAGCGGCACGTCGTGACCGTGGAGGGCTCGACCGTGCAACTACCGCTCAAGGAATTCGAGCTGCTGGAACTGCTGCTCCGCAACGCCGGTCGGGTGCTGACCCGGGGCCAGCTCATCGACCGGGTGTGGGGGGCCGACTACGTCGGCGACACCAAGACGCTGGACGTACACGTCAAGCGGCTGCGGTCCAAGGTCGAACCGGAACCATCGACGCCCCGGCACATCGTGACCGTCCGCGGCCTTGGCTACAAGTTCGAACCCTGACCCGGCGCTACGGCTGGCGGGGTGGGGTGGCCGGCTCCCGACCACCGGCGGCGCGTGGCGCCGGGCGGGCCGGCGTCGCCGGGTGCGGCGCCACCATGCCCTGCCTGACCCGCGCCGCGCACAGCTCGACCAACCGCTCGTACGCCGCGGCGCCGATCAGCGCGGTCAACTCCGGGCCGTACGACAGGTACATCGGCTCCCGTCCGACGTGCGCGTCGGGCGACGAGGTGCACCACCAGTCCAGGTCGTGTCCGCCGGCGCCCCAGCCCCGACGGTCGAACTCGGCGAGCGTCGACACCAGCACCTTCGTCCCGTCGGGACGCTTGCTCCACTCCTGATCCCGGCGGACCGGCAACTGCCAGCAGACATCCGGCTTGTACTCCAGCGGGTGGACGCCGTCACGCAGCGCCTGGGCGTGCAACGCGCAGCCACCACCACCCGGGAAGTCGGCGTGGTTCAGGAAGACACACGGCCCGTCCTCACCCCGGGTGGCGGTCCGGCGGGCCGGTTTGGTGCCGTCCACCGAATCCATCTCGGTCCAGTTCTGGAAGCCCCGGCGATGGTGCTGCCAGGTCTGCGGGGTGAGCCGCCGCGCCGCAGCCCGGACCCGCTTCTCGTCGTCGCCGTCGGTGAAGAAGGCGCCGTGCGAGCAGCAGCCGTCCTCGGCCCGTCCGGCGATGATGCCGTGACAGCCACGGCCGAAGACACAGGTCCACCGGGACAGCAGCCAGGTGAGATCGGCCCGGATCAGGTGTTCCTCATCGGCCGGGTCGGGAAACTCGATCCACTCCCGAGGGAAGTCCAGGCCGACCTCCCGACTGCGGGGGTCGTCGGCGTCGTCGACCAGAATGCGGAGTTCGGTACCGGCTGCCACCCGGCCAGCGTACGCCGTGGGCGTGGACGCGCCCGCCAACCGCGCGGATTCCCCGGGTTGGCTTAGGGTCGGGTCATGCGGCTGGGTGTGCTCGACGTCGGCTCCAACACCGTCCATCTGCTCGTGGTCGACGCGCACCGGGGCGCGCACCCGTGGCCGGCGCATTCCGAAAAGGCCGTGCTGCGGCTGGCCGAGCAGATCGGATCCGACGGCGCGCTGACCGAAGCCGGGGAGAACGCCCTGGTCGGCGCCGTCGCCCGCGCGCGTGCGGCGGCCGAGGAACTGGGCTCCGACGACCTGCTGGCCTTCGCCACCTCGGCGGTCCGGGACGCCACCAACGCGCCCCAGGTACTGGCCCGGGTACGCCGCGACACCGGCGTACACCTGCAGGTGCTGCCCGGCGCCGACGAGGCCCGGATGACCTTCCTGGCGGTCCGGCGCTGGTTCGGCTGGTCCGCCGGTCGGCTGCTGGTGCTCGACATCGGCGGCGGTTCCCTGGAGCTGGCGGCCGGCGTCGACGAGTACCCGGAGCTGGCCCTCTCGCTGCCGCTGGGCGCCGGCCGGCTGACCCGGGACCGGCTCGGGGTGACGCCCGCCACCAGCGCGGCCCCCTCGGCCGAGACCATCGACGAGCTTGTCGAGTACGTCACCGACACCCTCGATCCGGTGGTCGAAAAGCTGGCGCAGACCGGTTGGGAACGTCCGGTGGCCACCTCGAAGACGTTCCGCACCCTGGCCCGGCTCGCCGGTGCCGCTCCCTCGGGCGCCGGTCTGTGGGCCCGCCGCACCCTGTCGCAGGACGGGTTGCGCCAGGTGATCGGCTTCATCCGGCACATCCCGCCGAGCAAGCTCTCCGAGTTGGAGGGGCTGAGCGCCAGCCGGGCGCACCAGTTGCTGGCCGGGGCGGTGGTGGCGGAGGCAACCATGCGCCGGCTCGGCGTGAAGACGCTGGAAATCTGCCCGTGGGCGCTGCGCGAAGGGGTGATCTTCGGCCGGCTCGACCAGCTCGACGCTCGCTGAGGGTCGAGGCCGGGCGGAGTCGCTCTGGGTGCCGGGGTGGGGGGGTGGGGGGGGGAGGTGGGGGGGGGGTTCTTGGGGGGTTTGGTTTGGGTACGGAGCCCCGCTTTGGGGTTTTGGTTCGCACCCCCGCCGCCTCCCCCCCGCCCCCAACCCTTCGCTGGGTGGCCCGCTCTGGGCGGTCAGGTCTGGTC